>JAFDCW010000582.1 GCA_019312705.1 Deltaproteobacteria bacterium | reverse complement strand
ACGGGAGCGAAATACGGCTCAATGCCGCCGGCCCAGGCGGCCCGGGGTGCAATGACCGTTGGTTCGACGCCAAGGAAGGACGCGTGTAGGCTCCGCCGCCATGAAAGCGCTCCTTCATACCGTTCGCCCGATTTCGGCTGCTCTGGCAGCACTCACCGTCCTGGCCGCATGCGGTGCCCCCCCCGGGGCCCGGTCCGGAAACGACGCGGAGGGCTCGGTCAGGCTGGAGCGCACCTACACAGCGGGCGACCGCTATCAGGTCCTGCTCATGGTCGACACCGCCATCCCCGCGGCGAACCGCCTCATCCGCACCGAGATCAACGCCGAACTGCACGTGACCGATGTGTCCGAGACGGGCACCGCGAACCTGGCCCTCGTCGTCGAGGGCGCAAAGCTTCACCTGCCCCTGCACCCCGTCGTCATCGGGGCGGCGGAGCAGGAGCTCAACAACGTGCGCGCGCTCTACCGCGTCGACAAGCGCGGACGTCTGCGCGGTGAAGCTGACGTGGAGGGCTCCGAAGGACAGCAGCAGGCCCTCGCGGCCAGCATCGGCGCGTTCCTCTGGGCTCGGCCTTCGTTCCCGCGGGAAGCCATCGCCGAAGGTGACACTTGGGACGGCCCCGTCGATTGGGGATGGGTCGGCGAACAGCTCGGCGACAACGACCGCGAGCTCACCTACGTCTTCGAAGGCGTCACCGACGGTGACCTCGGCGAGACCGCCGCCATCACCATCGAAGGGCGCGCCGAGACCGAGGCCGTCGAGGTCGGGCCGGGCTCGTCGATCCGCGCGAGCTTCCGCCTCGAGGGCGAAAGCATGATCGCCCTCGGCGATGGCCTCAGCGGCCACGGCAGCTCCCGGGCCCGGGCTACCTTCGATACGACCGGTGAAGCCGAGCGCATGGTGGCCTCCCTGCCGAGCCAGTGGGCCGTCGAGTGGTGCATCGCCCCCGTCGGTACGGACCTCGCCGACGTCGGCTGCGGCTCCGGCGAGCTGCTCGCCCCCCGCACCCCGAACCCCGAGGCTCCGGCCGCGACGCTCTACACCGGAGAGGCGTGCGAAGGCCGCGTCGCGGAGATGCGCACGGCCCTCAGCCAGGTCCCCGACAACCCCTCGCCGCCGGCCCCGGAGTTCGAGTTGCCGGTCGTCGCCGAGGGCACCGAGCCCTTTGCCGCCGAAGGCCCCGCCCTCGAGATCGAAGGCGAAGAGATCCGCGTCGATGGCCGAGTGCTCTCCGTAGAGGATACGGTCGAGGCCCTCAACAACCTCCGTGAGCAGTGGACCCGCCTGCGCCCCGGAGCCGAGGCCCCGGGCTTCCTCTATGTGATGGTGCATGGCGACACCTCGGTCGCGAACGCAGGCCCGGCCCTCGCCGCCCTCGCCGCCGCCGACTGGAATATCCGCCTCGTCGTCTCAACCGGCGAAGATGTCACCGCGACCGAGCCTTCCCACCCCGCCCCCGAGTGGCTCGCCACTCAGACATCCCGCCTCGAGACCGCGAGCCCGTCCGAAAAGGCCATGGCGATGGCGGCTCTGATGGGAGTGGCGATCGGCGGCTGTGGCCAGGCCCTCCAGGCTTTCAGCGCCCTCAACTCGGCCGACTTCGAGACCCGGGCCGAGCTCATCCGCGAACACCTGCCCTCGGCGGTCGAGGCGTGCCATTGCCAGGCCCTCGACATCGACGCCCTCGAGGTCCTGCTCCTCGAGGCCGGAGGCTCCTCCGGTATCGGACTCCGCTGGGTCGGCCTTCCCTTGGGCGCGGACGGCGCCGGCCAGCGCCTGCGCCTGGGTCGCAATCCCAGCATGAGCCGCCTCGCCGAGGTCCTCGCCGGGCGCACCGATCACGAAGCGCCGGTCCGTCTTCCGTAGCGCGACGAACCTTCCGGACATCAGGTTTACGCGGGGGTAGACTGGCGCCCATGTCGAATGAGATGGACGCCATCCGCGCGGCAATCGTCGCCGGCAATGATAGCAGCATCGGGGACCTCGCCCTCCCCCGCACGATGCGTGCGATCACTACTCACAAAGAGGACGTCGGTATGTTCGACGGCCTCGCGTCGTCGGACAAGGATCCGAGAAAGAGCCTGCACTACGACGACGTGCCGCTCCCCGAGGTCGGCCCCAACGAAGCCCTCGTCGCCACCATGGCGTCGAGCATCAACTTCAACACGGTGTGGAGCGCCATCTTCGAGCCGATCCCGACGTTCAAGTTTCTCGAGCGCGGCGCAAAGAAGAACCCCGCCATGGGGAAGAGCCACGACCTGCCGTATCACATCCTCGGCAGCGACGCGTCGGGGGTGGTCCTGCGCGTCGGTCCCGGGGTCACGTCATTCAAGCCCGGCGACCGGGTCACCATCCACTGCAACTACGTCGACATGCAGTCCCCCGACGGCCACGACGACTCGATGCTCGACCCCGACCAACGCATCTGGGGCTTCGAGACCAACTTCGGCGGCCTCGCCGAGGTCGCCTTGGTGCGCGCCAACCAGCTCATGCCCAAGGCCAAGCACCTGACCTGGGAAGAGGCGGCGTCGATGCCCCTGGTGAGCTCGACGGCCTACCGTATGCTCGCGAGTCCCAACGGCTTTCAGGTAAAGCAGGGCGACATCGTCCTCGTCTGGGGCGCCGTCGGCGGCCTCGGCGGGTTCGCGCTCCAGTACTGCCTCAACGCCGGCGCATATCCGATAGCCGTCGTCTCGTCCGAAGAAAAAGAAAAGCTCTGCCGCACCGTCGGCGCGCGCTGGGTCATCAACCGCAAGGCCGAGGGCTACCAGTTCTGGAGCGACGACGGCACCCAGAACCCCAAGGAGCTACGGCGCTTCGGTAAGAAGATCCGCGAGCTCACCGGCGGGGAAGATTGCGATGTCGTCTTCGAACACCCGGGACGGGCGACCTTCGGCGCGTCGGTTTACGTGGTGCGCCCCGGCGGTACCGTCGTGACCTGCGCCTCGACGAGCGGCTACATGCACGAGTTCGACAACCGCTACCTGTGGATGAACAAGAAGCGCATCGTCGGCTCCCACTTCGCGAACTACCGCGAGGCGTGGGAAGCAAACCGCCTCGTCTCTCAGCGCGCTATCCATCCGCTCCTGAGTGAGTCCTTCCCCCTCGAGGAAACCGGGGAGGCGGCGTACAAGGTTCACAAGAACCAGGCCCTCGGGAAGATCGGCATCCGGTGCCTGTCGCCCGAAGACGGCCTCGGGGTAACCGACGAAGAGGGACGATCGCGCCACATCGGGCAGATCAACCTCTACCGGAACGCCCTCGCCGGCGAGTTCCGCCTCGACAAGCGCGTACCCTAGTCGACAAGAAGGCGAAAGGGAGACGGGTAGCAAGAAGGCGACAGGGCGACGTTAGTCGACCCGAGCTGGATTGTTACCCAGCCAGTCGACCGGAGCCGGATTGGCGGCTGTCGGGACCAAAAACTCGGACTTCGATGTCATGGTGTGATGACGCACGCCTTGCGTATGCATGGGAAACGCCTTGGTTTTGGGCTGGCACGGCTCCTGCGATACGAGCCGTCATAGCTTGTGGCGGTTGGCGTCACAGTCCTCATGCAGAAAGCAGTTTCATGATTCGCACTTGGTCTCTTCGATTTATCCTTCTGATGTCCGTTTTCGCCTTCGGAGCAGTCGGCTGCGGCGACGACGACCCCGTGACCGACGCCGGTACCGATAGCGCGGTAGCCGACGGCGGCGGCGACGACGCGGCCACTGACGCTGGCGGCGACGACGCGGCCACCGACGCTGGCGGCGACGACGCGGCCACTGACGCTGGCGGCGACGACGCAGCCACTGACGCTGGCGGCGACGACGCGGCCACCGACGCAGGCGGCGACGACGCGGCTGCCGACGCAGCCGCCGACGCAGCCGCCGACGCTGCG
>JAFDCW010000051.1 GCA_019312705.1 Deltaproteobacteria bacterium | reverse complement strand
CCGGGTCGGCGCCAAGAATACCCTCGACCAAAACTACCTCTATCTCGCCGAGGGCCTCGGAGCAGAGATTCGCCCCGAGACAGAGGTCAAGGCCATCCGCGCGCGATCCGGCGGGGGCTATCTCTTGGAAACGAAGGCGTCCTTCGGTCGACAGAAGGGCACCCTGACCGCGGACAACGTCGTGCTCTCGGGCGGCGTGATGGGCACCGTGCCGCTCTTGCTCGCGATGAAAGAAGACCCGGAGGGCCTGCCTCGACTCTCGCCCAGGGTCGGCGACCTCGTGCGCACGAACAGCGAAGCGCTCTTCGGCATCGTCTCCCCCGATGACCGGGATGACTTCTCGAAGGGCGTCGCGATCACGTCGATCGTGCACACCGATGACAAGAGCCACATCGAGCCGGTCCGCTACGGCTCGGGCTCCGGGTTCTTCCGCACCCTCCTCGCCCCCCACTCCCCGGCGCCCACCGTCGCCGGCCGCCTCGGCGGCGCTCTCGCCAAGCTCGCGAAAAACCCGGTTCGCTGGGCGCGGGCAATGACCGTCCGGGACTTCGCCAAGCATTCCCAGGTTCTGCTCTACATGCGCACCCTCGAAGGCTCGCTCTCGATGCGCCTCGGGCGCGGGTTGCGCACGGGGTTCAGCCGGGGTCTCGTCACGAAGCTCGAACGCGGCGAACAGCCGCCCGAAGCCTTCATGGAAGAAGCGACCGACCTCGCGAACCGCTTCGCCGAAAAGGTCGGCGGCGTCGCCGTGAGCCTCGTGACCGAGATCATCCTCGGTGTGCCTTCGACGGCCCACATCCTCGGCGGCTGCTGCATGGGCGACACCGCCGAGGAGGGGGTTGTCGACACGGCCCACCGAGTCTTCGGCTACGACGGCCTCTATGTCATCGACGGCTCGGCCATCTCGGCGAATCCGGGGGTGAACCCTTCGCTCACCATCACCGCCCTCGCCGAGCGCGCGATGGCTCAGATACCCACGAAGTAAGCCTCAGTCCGCCCCGGGGCCGGCCTCGGGAGGCGCAGAGGGGTCTTCCAACGTCTCTTGGCTCAGGCGCTCGTCGGGGACGCCGGGCACACCGGTCATCGCCGCGCCAAGGCCGATCTGCTCGGGCGCGACGGCGTCGGCGGGCACCAGGGGCATCTCCTCTCTGGGGGTCGGGAGCTGCGAGGCCCGGGCCGGGAGGATGTCGCCGAACCAGTCGAAGTACTCGAGCATCTTCGCCTTCCGATCGGGCGAGAGATAGTCGAAGTTCACGCCGCGGTCGCTAATCTCCCAGAACTCGGCGGTGCGCACGTTGAGCAGTTCGTCGCGAATCGAGGTGAGACGCGTGGGGTCCTCGTCGGCCATGTCGCGATAGACCTGCCGGGCGAGCTTTTCATCGCCATGCAGCAGGTAGTGGGTCGCGAGCTTGACCTGAGCCTTGCGCACGCCGCGCAGGCTGTTCTCCTGAACCTCCCCTTCGGATTCCTTGTCGACCTCGAGGAAGGTCCGAAGGATATCTCGGCGCGCGTCGGACTTCCGGTCGAAGGCCAGCTCGTTGAGGCTGCAAAGATCGTAGGCGACCGTCTCGAGGATGAAGGGAAGGTTCGCGTGGTACGCAGCGAGGCCGTAGTACTTGAAGTACCGGGCGATCTCCGACGACCGGCTGCCTCCCTGATACTCGAGTGCGCTCTCGGCGAGCAATCGGTACTGATTGAGCACGTTGTAGGCGGTGCGCACGTCACGGGCGTTGATGGTCGCGCGCAGGAACGTATTGAAGAACTTCAAGGACAGGTCGAGCAGCTCTTTGCTCTCGCTGCGAATCGCCGCCTCGGCGACGCGCCGGGTGGAGATCGCGATGAGGTAGTTGATGTCCCTCATGCGGTTGAGGGCTTCGGTGTAGATGGTCTGGTACTGACGCATCACCTTCATCTCGAACCAGATCTTCCGGCGGCTCACGTCGGCCAGGACCTCCGGGGACATCGAGACGAAGTCGGGATTGTGGGCGAGTTCGCCTTCGACCTGGAACCAGCCTTCAGGGAGGCCACCGCGAACCTCCTGGTAGTCGATAACTAGGTTCTGGAGCGCCTCTACGCTCGCCATCGAGACGCCCTTGTCCTTGTTCTCCATGGCGTTGAGCCCGACGTCGGCGACCTGCTCGACACCGCTCACGGCGTCGGACTGGATGCGCCGGATGCTGCCCCGCTGGCGCACGATGAAGCGCAGCGTCTGTTGCTGGATGCGCTGGACGATCTGAATCGGGTTGAGGAACGAAAATACGAACCCGAAGTAGGGCAGCAAGATCAAGAGGCAGCCGGTCAGCATGACCATCGACACCGTGATGCCGACGTGGGGCACGAAGCCGGTCCCGGTCGCTGGGTCGTAGTCGAAGATGAGCGTCACCCAGAGCGACTGAAGCGCCGTGACGACGAAGAAGCCCGTCACGTAGAAGTTCACCGGTGTGCTCACGAAGAGCTCGGTGATGCGATGGGTATAGCGGTTGGCGGCGAGCTCGACGACGATGGCGACGACGGTGATGGCGATCGCGAGGACCGCGGCGACGATCTCGCCGGCGTTCGAGAGGGTATTGGCCGCGGATTCCGGGTTGGGGTCGAAGAAGAGCCCGAGGGCGTGGCGCGGATTGGGGTCGCTGTAGGCGTCGATCCAGTACGTGATCAGGAAAACCACGAGGGAGGTGACCGCCAGGATCGACAGGGGGAGCAGCCAAACCCGGGCGGGGCTCGTGCGGTCGTCGGCTTCGGTCTCGGGCGCCATTGGCGAGAGGGTAGCAAAGGCGAGCGCTCCCGTCGGTGGCCGTAGTACGCTACCCGGCACGATGCGCTTTTCGCGGCTGCATTTGATGGTCCTGGTGGCCTCCTCGGCTTTCGCCCTTTGGGCGGGGTCATCCGCTCGGGCTCAGGAAGGGGCCCAAGCAGGGGCCCAAGAAGCCGTCCAAGACGGCGTCACTGAGGCGTCCCCCGAGGCGGCGCCCGATGGCGGCACCGAGCCCGACCCCGTGCCCGACCCCGACCCCACCGCAACCAGGACCTCGACGAGCCTCGTGCCGACTGGCCCCTGGGAAGGCACGACCCAGTCCCGGCCCGAGCCGGCCCGCGCGCCCGAGCCTGAGCCCGCGCCTGAGCCCGAGCCCGAGCCTGAGCCTGAGCCCAGAGAGAATCCTCTACTCACCTCCCCGCTGCTGCTCTCCCTGGCCATCTTCACCGGGCCCGCCCAGCAGGGGGCCCTCGACGAGTCGCTGGCGAATTTCGGCTACGCGCCGAGCAGCGTCTTTTGGGGCCTCGACGTGAGCGTCGAAGCCCGGGTCTCGAAGTTGCTCTTCGTCGGCGTGCGCGGAGATGTACGCATGCGCCAGTGGGCCATGTGGGGAGGCGACTCGGCGGACGCCTTCGGGCCTTCGCTGCTCGCCGTGGCCGACCTGCGGCTCACGGTGAACCGCTGGGTCGACTTCTCGGGAGTCGCCGGGGCGGGATTCGGGGCCGCCGTGCTTCGGGTCCGCGGAGCGTCGCAGGTGGCGGGGCTGCCCCGGCTGCACGCGGGGTTGGCCTTTGGGCTCACCATCGTCGACGGCTTCCGGGTGCACGTGGGTGCCGCCTTCGACTACGCCGACTCGTTGGCCATGAACGACTTCGACCATTCGGTGAGCTTCAGCATCGCCGCCTTCCGCTTCGGCTTCGAGGCCCGCCTATGATCGCCAACTTCGAACGCCCGCTCCGTCGGACCCTGCTCTTCGCTTTGCTCCTGGCCTTGGCCTGCGGCGAGGCCAACCCGGACCAGGAGTTTCTCTGGGTCGACACCTTCGAGGACGTCTGCAGCGACGGCCTGCCCTGCGGCTGGCAACGCATCGATGGGGCCGCCGCCGACGCGAGCTTCGTCGAAACGTCGTTCCACCCTGGGGAGCATGGCCTGCGCCTCGACGGGACGGTGACCGTGCGGGGCCCGGAAAACGATGCCGGCCGGGTGATATTCAACCTGGGCTCCCTCGAGGCGCGTTTCATCGCCCGGTGCGACGAAGGCGCGAGCATCGAGATCCTGGTAGGGCTCCGGGAGCTGACGTCCGACGGCCTCGACAGCGGTCGCGTGGACATGACCATGCCCGCCCGGGTCTTTCCCCCGACCACCTGGTCCGCGGAGCCCGATTCCACCGTCATCACATCGGAAAGCGCCTTCATCGACGGCGGCCTCGGCTTCCCGCCAAACACGGGAACGCTCCAGGTCACCTCCGTATCCCTCACCAAATCGGGCCCGGGCTCCTGCGAAATCGCCGAGCTGCTCATCGACGACACCGGGTCCGCGACTCGTTTGGTCTCTGACGGCTGCTGAGGCACCAAGACCGGGTTGCGCCTGCGGGGCTCGGTCCTTAGAGTGCGCGGCCCTGGAGCCACGCATGCAGCCAGAGATGACAACGTCGAATTACGATAGCGCCCGCGACGCCCTGGCCTGGGCCGTGCACGTCGCCCTCGAGGACCATGCCGCTCTCGATACACCACCCCCGTGCCCGACCCCGGAAGAGTGGCGCGCGGCCTCGGCGGTGGACTTCCGCGATCACATCGACCGCATCCTCCTCTCGTCGGAGGTCGAGGTCGGTCTCGATGCACTGCACGCGGTCGGTGCCCTCGACGTCTGGCTCCCGGAGGTTGCCTCGATGGTGGGCTTCGGGGATGCCGAGTGGCGCCACAAGGACGTTTGGAAGCACACCAAGCAGGTCGTGCGCCAGGCCATCCCCAAGCTCGAAGTGCGCTGGGGGGCATTGCTTCACGACATTGGCAAGCCGCGGACCCGCGAGATTTCGCCCAACGGCGAGGTGCACTTCCACGGCCACGCGGAGGTCGGCGCGTCGATGTTTCGCGGTCGCCTGAGCGCGCGCCTCGGCATGGACGACGACCTGCACGACCGCGTGCACTTCCTCATCCTCTACCACCTTCGGGCGAGCCAGTACGACGGCAGCTGGACCACCGCCGCGGTGCGCCGCTTCGCCAAGGACATGGGCCCTGGCCTCGACGACCTCCTGGCCCTCAGCCGCGCGGACATCACGACCAAGCGCCCGGCGCGCAAGAAGCGCGGGCTGCTCCAGATCAGCGCCCTCGCCGAACGCATCCGGGGGATTCAGGAAGACGACGCCCGGGTTCCGCCCCTGCCCAAGGGCCTCGGCACCGGGATCATCAACAAGCTCGGAGTCCCCCCGAGCAAGCGTCTCGGCGACCTGATCAAAGCACTCACGGCGCGCTGCGAAGCTGGCGAAATCGAGGCCGGTCGCGACGTCGACTTCTACGTGGCGTACCTCGAAGAGCATCGCGAAGACTTCGACATCTGAGCGCCACCCGAGCCGGACCTCGGGCGTGCGTCCCCTTGCCGGCCGGGGTTGACCCTCGAGGCAACCGGGAAGAAGCTGAGCCCATGACAATGGGATTCATCGGGCCCTGGCCCACCTCGACGTCACACCGCTCCCGGCGGTCGTTCATCGGGTGATGTTGGTGCGCGTCGAACTCACCGCCCCGTAGCGCTTCCTTCGGGGGGCCCTCGCAATCGCCGCCCGTTGCTGGACGGTGGTTGCCCCCGGGGCCCGGGTCGTGAACCCTTGAAGCGTGAACTCCCAGGCCACATCACTGCTCACCGTCTTCTCGGCCGTCTTCCTGATGGCCGCTTGCGCCCAGGGAGGCGGGGGGTCCGGCGATCGCGACGGGGGCGGCGAAACGGATAGCTCCGTCATCATGGATAGCGCCGCCGATGGCGACACGGGGCTTCCGGGAACTGACAGCGGAGCGCCAGGGGAGGACAGCGGCACGAGGTCCGATAGCGGCGGCGGCCCGATCACGTGCACCGCCGCGACCCAGGCGGAGCGCTGCGGAAGCTCTCCGTGCGTCGACGGGTTCTGCTGCAGCGACGCATGCATGGGGGATTGTCGGGGCTGCAACGTCGCGGGCCTCGAGGGCACATGCGCACGCTTCGGTGCGGGGACCGACCCGGACGGAGAGTGCGTGGACCAAGCGGTCAACACCTGCGGCACGACGGGGCTCTGCGACGGATCGGGCTCTTGTTCGCTGCACGCGTCCGGCCTGAGCTGCAACGACGGGGAAAGCTGCACGACGGACGACGTCTGCGATGGTGTCGGCTCGTGCACGGGCATGGCGCCGTCCACCTGCGGTCCCGGCGCGGGCAACGAGTGCTGCGTCGGCACCTGCACGGACGGCGCCGGATGCACGACCGTAGCCGGGGCTTGCGCAGACACCTGCGGGTCCACGGAGCTGAGCATCGGGGCGTCTTGCAACGGATGCGGCGGGGCGGGGGGCGTCGGGGTCTGCCTCGGGGGCGGGACGTTCGCCTGTGACGAGACGGACCACAATCAATGCCAAGAGTTCACCTGCGGCGGTGTTGCCTACTGGTGCACCAACAGCGGCGGGTCCTGGGCCTGGAGGCCGTCGGCGAGCTGCAACGACGGCGACGCGTGCACCCACACCGACACCTGCGGCGCGGGCAGCTGCGGCGGGACCGTGGCGGACTGCTCGGACACGGTGTGCGCCAACCGCGAGTGCAACGGCACCGCTACGTGCTCGGTGACGCCGAACGCCGGCACCAGTTGCGACGACGGAGACCCGTGCACCTACGGAGACCTATGCGACGCGAGCGCGACCTGCGCGCCGGGGACGGGCGTCACCTGCGCCAACAGCCCCTGCATCGACCGGTCGTGCAACGGCACGGCGGCGTGCACCGAGGTCATCCGGACGGGTTCGAGCTGCGAGGACGGGAACGCCTGCACCTACGGAGAGGCCTGTACCGCGGGGGCGTTTTGCACCGGAGGCACGACGATCAGCTGCGACCCCATGGATACGACCTGCCTCGACTACAGCTGCGCGGGGACCGCGACCTGCGCGAGCGCGGCGCGAAACGTGGGCGGCATGTGTGACGACGGAAACGCGCTCACCGACAGCGACGTGTGCCGGGCGGACGGTTCCTGCATGGGCATCGCGGGGTGCCCGCCGCCGGCGAGCTCCTGTGGCAACGGCTCTCAGAACCGCCGGGGCTGCGGCAACGCCCGGGTAATCGGCCGCACGGTTGCTTCCGGCGGCACGACCATCAGCGACAGCACCTGTTTTGCGTACGATGAGTTCGACGACGGGTCTGGCTGCTGGGACGCAAACTCGGACCACGCCTACCGCCTCTACATGCGTGCTGGCGAGAGTGTATCGCTCCGCTACCGGACCGATCTCCCGTGCGGCTCCGGGTTCACGTGGGGCGGTACCCTCAAGATCTTCGAAAACACCGGCTGCGGTGACCTGACCTGCGGGACGAAGGTCTACTGCGACTACAACGAGACCGACCAATCCACGACCTACGTCGCGGCCCGCGACGGCTGGATCATCATCGTCGCAGACGGGTCGAGCGCATTCGACGACGAGGGTGCCTATCGCTTGACGGTGAACCTCACCTGCAGCGCCGCGGGTTGCGGCTGCAGCTGAGCGCACGGCGTGGCCCGGCTCAGACGAACCAGAAGGTGAAGCCGAAGCCGGCGTAGGCGTCACCGCCGATGGCGAGGTCGACTCCGTCGTTGCCGGAGAGATCTCCGAAGGCCATGCGGGCCCCGGCCTGGGCGTGGATCGAGAAGAACTGAGTCGGGAAAATCTCGGCGAAGATGCCCCCACCAAAGCCGATTTCCCAGGCGCTGGCGGTGGTCATCATGGGATCGGTGAGTTCGCCGTACTCCCAATCGAAGCCGCCCACGATGCTCAAGTGACCGCCGTCGAAGCCGAAGACCTCGAAGATGCCGGAGAGGCCCATACCGATGCGCGTATGCATCGCGGCGAGTTCGGCGACGCCGAAGCGCATGGCGAGCTGCAGGCCGATGCCGTCGGTGAGCTGCACGCGCCCCTGAATGCCAGCGAGGCCCGAGAGCATCCCGTCGGCACCGAAGCCGATGGTGCCCGCCGGCTGTGAGCCTACGACGTCCTGGGTCTCGCGGTTGTCGCTGTCATCAGGCGCCCCTGCGCCGTCGCGAGCCGGGGAGAAGCCGGCGGTGTCCGTCGACTGAGCGGCGGCGAGGGCCGGCGCCCAGAAGAGAATCGAAGTGAGGAGAAGGAATGCAGTTTTGCGCGTCATGATCATGTCCCTCAGTCGAACCACACGGTGAAGCCCGCCTGGGCCATGAGGCCCGCACCGAGGCCAAAGGATGTTCCATCACTCGAGTCGGCGATGAAGTCGAAGCCGTCGCCCCCGCTTTCGACCACGCCGAGCTTCATGCCCGCCGTGCCGTAGAGTGAGAAGTGGCGCAGCACGAACCACTCCCCCATGAGGCCGACGGTCGCCAGTACGCCGACTTCGTTCCCGCCGTTGGCCTCGCCGTTGCTCTGGAAGAGGAGGTCCGCGCCGAAGAGCACCGAGATGTGCCCGACGTCGAAGGGCACGACCTTGATGGACGTGTAGAGGCCCGTCTCGATGCTGAAGTCGTCACCGCCCCCGACCGAGTCGTAGCGGAGGGCGAAGTTGCCGTGCACTCCCCACGTATTGGAGATGAAGGCCCGGAAGATGAGCCCCGCCGACCGGCCGAGGTTCACGTTGGCACCGAGGCCGAAGACGTCCGTCTTGTCGGCCCAGTCCGACGAGCCCGGAGCCTCGGGGATTTCGGAGGCCTGGCCGAGGGCCGTCGAAGGCACGGCGGCCAGCAAGAGGAGGCCTAGAAGCCCCATGAACACGCTTCGATGTTTCACGCGTGTATGTTCGCAGCACACACTCGCCTACATCAAATAATTGGCAAGAATGACGGCGGTATTAATGGCTGCACTTCTCGGATGGGTAGAGGACGGCGTGGTGCACCAGATTCCTTCGACCCGGTCCCTCGCGCCCCTGCTACTGGGCCTGTCCCTTCTGGGATCCCTCTCTGCTTGCTCCGGGGCCTACGGCCCGGGCCAGGGGACCCACCTCGCGAGCTCCGGGCGCCCTGCCCCGGCGCCTCCCCGGCCGGTGGTGCGATTCCCGACCGAGGCCGAGCTCGAGGCCATCGTCACCCGAGCGCCGGCTCCGGAAGTCGCGTCGTTGACCGGCCGGCCTCCCGCCGTGGTCGACTCCTGGCAGATCGAAGAGAGCCCGGCCCCCGGCGATCCAGTCTACGATCCCGAGGGCCCGATCGAGGCCCTCCTCTCCCGCCTCGCTTCAGGCGAGGGCATCGCCCTGCGACGCTCCGAGAGCCTGCGATGCACGGCCCGGGAGATGGCGCGGTTTCGACTCGCGAACGACGGCCCCACCACGAGCCGCCTCGCACGCCATCTGCTCAGCGCTTGCGGCTCTGCCGCCCACGACGTCGGCACGTTTGCCCTGACCTATCCGGCACGCCGCTCGGACCAGGCCGTCGCCCAAGAGATGGCGTCTCGCATCAGCGGTGACCTGCGCCGCAACCTGTCCCACGGCTCGTGGATAGGCGTGGGCTTCGCGCGCAGCCGCGGGACGGCCCTCATGGTCATCGCCTTCGCCGAACCGAAGGTGGCCGTGGATCCCTGGGCCGGCCCCGATGGCCAGGGCCGCGTGCGTTTCACCGGCACGCTCCGAACCCCCGGCACGCGCATCAGCGCCGCCATCACCCAGGGTCCCCACGATGCGGCGACGTGCACCGTGGACTCCGGTCTCACGGCCCCAGCCTTCGCCCTCGACTGCCCGATGGTCGCCGAGGATGCCGAAGCGCTGGTCGAGGTGATGCTCACCAACAGCAACAGCCTCGAACGGCGGGTCCTAGCCTCCCTGACGGTCCAGCGCGATGCGAGCCGTGCCCTCGGATTCGCTCCAACGGGGGCCGCGGTCGACGACGCGCCCGTTTCCGCCGCTCGGGTGCTCTCCGTCGTGAACGCCCAGCGTGCTGCCGCCGGCCTCGAGCCCCTCGCCCTCGCCGCGGCCCAGTCCGAGCGCCACCAATTCTACGCCTCGGCCCTCTTCGGGCTGAGCGCCGTCGACGGGGGCGACGCGCTCAACGACCTCGTCCTCGGCCTGATGGCGGGGTGGCGCGTCGAAGGGGCTCCCATCCGCGACGCCTCGAGCGTCTGGATGCACGAGCAGCGGGATGCGAGCCTCGCCCGGGTCATCGGCGGCCTCCTCGAGACGCCGAGCGGGCGCAGCGCCCTCATGTCGCCGGACGCACGGCAGCTCGCCGTTGGCTTTGTCGAGGGTGACGCGCCCAAGCACCTCGGGGTCGTGGTGACGTCCTACGAGTTCTTCGAGGGCGTCGATCACCGGGCCGAAGCCGCGAAGGTGCTCGACGGCCTGTCCGCGCTGCGCCGGCGCCGCGGCCTCCCGCCCGTCGAGCCCCTAGGTACGCTTCCCGCGCTGACCCAGGCAGCGACGTCGGTCGCGGCGCAGGGTACCTGGCCCGATATCGCTCTGCGCACCGGACTCGACCAGGACAGCATGCAAATGCGTGCGGCGCTGCAGGCGAGCCACATCGAAGCCGTCACCCTCGACGAGTTCCCCTACCCCGTCCAGGCCGTCAACGCCGCCCGCCTCAACGCCAGCGTCGTCGTCACCCACACCCGCGCCGAGGGTGCGGCTTGGGGCCAATACGTCGTCTTCCTGGTCATGCGTTAGCAACCACCGCGTCCCACCGGGCGCCAACAACAGGAGCCCTTCACGTGGAAACTTGGATCATGCCCGCCGTCATCGGCGTCGCCGTCGCCGTAGGCCTCGCTATCGCGAATGCGCGGCAGCGGAAGAAGAACGCCAAGCTCACCCCCCGCATCGTCGAGAATCTCGAGTCCGGCGAGATGACCCTCCCGGACCTGGCCAGTGCCATGGGCCAAGGCAGCTTCATGGGACGCGGGAAGGTCACCCTCGCCCTGAACGAGCTCGTCGAGAGCGGCGCCGTCACCGTCATCCCCGCCCCCGGCGGAACGCCCCAGTTGAAGAAGGTGGACTTCATCCGGTACCGCCTCGAGAGCGGCGCCGGGCGGGTCGCGGTCTAGGGCTCTTTACCGGGGAGCTTCGCTCCCACATCCTGCCCCCATGACCGAGCAGGCCCCGGGCTCCCTCTCCCCTCGTGCCCTCGGGCCCTTCTTCTCGCTGCTCGCGCTCTTCCACGCCGCCGCCATCGCGACGCGCTTCGACGCCGTGGCGCTCTGGGTGCCGGACGTCGTCGCGAGCGCGATCCTCCTCGCCCACTTCCCGCTACTGCTCGTCGGTGGGTGGTTCGAAGGCCGCATCGACTACGGCGCGTCCGCCGTCGACCTGCCGCTCTGGATGCGCATCAAGAGCAGGCCGGTGCGCCTGGCCTTCACCTTCGCCTTCACCTATTTGGGCATCGTCATCCTCCAGACCTGGGACCTCTCCATCGGCCCGATGGATCCAAGCCCGCCGACTGAGTGGCCCCTGGGCCAGCGCGCCATGTGGTTCGCGATGATGAGCGGGGGAATGTTCTTCCCGAACTACCTGGCGACGGCGGGAGCTCTGATCCCGACCCTCCGCGCCGTCACGAGACCTCTGCACCGCCTCCCGGCGGTGGTCGCCCTGCTTCTATTGAGCGTCGTC
>JAFDCW010000581.1 GCA_019312705.1 Deltaproteobacteria bacterium | reverse complement strand
TCGCCGACGACCAGGCCGTCGCCCTTCTGGTCGAATGGCGAGCAACGCCCCGTCGGAGAGAGCGCTGTGAGCTGGGCGAAGCCCATTTGGGTGTAGAGGCAGTCCGGTCGGGACAGGCCGCCGGTGAGCATCGCGTCGGCGCGGCCCGCGCGCAGCTCGACGGCTGCGAGGTCGAGGGCGAAGAGCGACGAGGCACAGGCCGCGTCCAGGGTGTAGTGACCGCCGCCGAGGCCGAGGGCCTTGGCCAGGATGCCGGCCGGGAGGCCGGTCACGAAGCGGTTGATGGCGGCGGGGGCAGAGTCGCGGGTCGCGAAGAGTTTGCGGTCGAAGCGTCGGCCGAGGACCCAATCGGCCATCAGCGAGGTGCTCTCGGTGGGCAGGGCGATGTTGCCGAGGATCACCCCCGTCCGCGATCGGTCGACGCGGTCCATGTGGGCGTCGAACCACGCGTCGCGCCCGGCCCGGAGGGCGAGCTGGACCATGACGTCGAGCTTGGCAGCGAAGTCCGCGTCGATGTCGAGTCCGTCGATCAGCGACCCGTTCAGGAGCCCCGGGTCATCGACCAGGCACGCCCGCGTCGAATAGACTCGGTCGGGCGCGGGCCGGCGCGGGTCGAGGGCGCGCTCCGGTGCGAAGGACCAGCGGTCCGGCGGCGTGTCCTTCGCCGTGTCCCGGCCAGAGGCGACGTGGGACCAGAAGTCGGACAGGGTCCGCGACGAGGGGAAGACGCCGCCCAACCCGACGATGGCGATCGGCTCGCTTCGGGTCATCGGCGGGCGGCAGCGGTCACGGTCAGCGTGTTGTCGCGGAAGGGCTCGATGAGTGAGCGGTCGATGACGCACTCGTAGCCGATCATCCGGGCGATGAGCTCACCGTCCGGTGAGACCCAGTCGATGTCCGCGGTGGCCCGGTGCGCGTCGTGCTCGGTGACGCGTACCTCGATGCGCGTGCCCTCGCTGGGGAAGGCTGACCGGAACTGCCGGTAGCTCTTGGCCTCAGTCGGCAGTGACGGGGTGCCGTCGCGGTCGAGGCTCCAGAGGATCATCATTTGGAACGCGCAGTCGATGGCGAGGGGGTCGGCGAGCCAGTGGCTGCGGGGCGGCGCGGTGATCCATTCTCGGGGCGCCGGCGCCAGGCGCGAGGCGGCGATGATGCCCTGCTCCGAGACGCCCTCGATGGAATCGAGGCCTTGGAAGGCCGGGCCGTGGAAGAGGTGCGTGCGGTAGACGTCATCGAGGCTCACGGAATAGGGCCTGACCGCAGGAGCTATCGCGCGGCTCGCGAGGGCGGGCGCCCCAGCCCCGAGCACGATGGTCGCCCGGGCGTGCAAGACGCGGTGGCCGTTGCCGCCGCCGGAGCAGAGCTCGACCGCCACGCGGTACTCCTTGCCGGCCTTCTTCGCTCGGTCCGCTCCGACACGGACCGTGACCTTCTCGCTGGCAGCGATGATCAGCCCCTTGAAGATGCGCAGGTCGGTGAAGCCCTGGAATCTCAGGCCGGGGTTGCCGTGCAGGGCGCCGTGGCCGAGCCACTCGATCACCATCGCGACGGGGAGCACAGCCTTCCCGTCCAATACGTGGGAGCTGAGGAAGCTGTGAGTCTCGAAGTCGAGGGTCCTCTCGAAGACCTTCGGGAGTTCGGGGTGAACCTTCGCGGCGGCTCGTCGTGCCAGATGGGGCGGCGTGACGGACGTCGTGGCGGTGGACGGAGCCGCCGTCCCCAATCCCGCTTGGGGCAGCGCCGAGCCCTCGCCGAGGATGACGACCTCGACGGGCCCCGAGTCCGAGGCGAGCTCTCGGAGCAGGTACTGGGCGCCGGCGTCGAGGCCGATGACCTCGATGCCCTCCGTGGTGAAGAGCTGGCGCAGCTCTGGGGTGACCATGCCGCCGTCCCAGGGGCCCCAATTGACTGACAGGACTCTTGCGTCCGGTCGCTCACGGGCTTCACGCAGGGCTAGCTTGTTGAGCACCTCGTTGGCCATCGCGTAGTCGACCTGGCCTTTGCGGCCAAAACGGGCGGTCGAGGAGCTGAAGAGCACGATGCCGCGGAGAGCGTCGTCGCACGTCGCGGCGAGCAGAGCTTCGAGGCCTTCGACCTTCGTGCCATAGACCCGGTCGAAGTCTGCGGCGGTCTTGTCGGCGATGGTGCTGTCGGCGAGCACACCGGCGCCATGGACCAGGCCGGTTATTGCGCCGAACTGCCCGCGGACCGCCTCGATTGCGCTAGCGACGGCAGCCCCGTCGCGCACGTCGACGGCGAGGTAACTCACTCGGGACCCGGCGGTTTCGATGCGGGCGAGGTTCGTCCGGATTTCCCGGTTGGCCAGCACCCGGCGGCACTCGGTGCGCAGCTGCATCGGGGTCATCTTGGACGTGGCGTTCGCTCGGAGCTTCGCGTTTTCGAGCAACGCTTTTTGAATCGCGGCCTGGTCGGTCGCGGCGGCGAGCCACGCAGGCTCGCTCTCGGGCAATGGGCTGCGCCCAAAGAGGGCGAGGTGGGGCTGGCCCTCGGCCGCGAGGGCGACCGCGATCTCGGCCGTGACCCCGCGGGCGCCGCCGGAGACGACGACGACGTCCCGGTCGGTGAACCGAGGCGCCTTCTTCCCGCTCTTGGACTTCTCGCCTTCGAGTCCGAGGGCCTGGCGTTCGAGGATTGGGGTTACCGTGCGGTCGGCCGAGAGACCGATCTCGACAGCTTCGGTGCCCCAGGCGTGATTCACGATGCGCGTCGCGGTTGCGGCGTCGTCCGAGACCCCGGCGTCGACATCGAACGCCTTGCAGGTCACCCGGCTCCATTCGAAGTGGGCGGTCTTCGCGAGGCCCGCGAGGCCCCCCGAGGTCACGAGGCAGGTCGGTGCTTCGAGGCCGAACGCCCCGTCGAGGCGGGATACCGTGGCGAACACCGCGGCCTCTCGCCCGGCGAGCTTGGCCCCTGCCTTCTGCGCCAAAGCAAAGAGGGCCTTCAGGCTCTTGTCCGTGATCGCGGCATCGGCGACCAGGAAGAGGCCGGCCAGGTCTTCGGGGACGGCCGGGGCGTCATCCGGGAGGCTCGCGTCGACGAGCTCGGCGGCGAAACCCTTTGCTGTGAGCGCGCGCTGGAGTTCCTTTCCGAGGCCCGCTTCGTCTCGGGTGATCCAGACCGGCGAGCCGGCGGGCAGCGCGAGGCGCGATGAGGTGGGTTCGGCGACGGGCGCTAGGCGGAGCACGTGGCGCTGAACGGACCCTCGGCCTCGCGGGGCCACCGGGGCGTCGTCGGCCGAAGGCTGCGCGCTCGCCGACGCGACCGGCGCCGTCGCCATGCCGGCGCCGAGGAAGGCGACGATGTCTTCGAGGGTCTGGAGCTCGCCGAGGTGTTCGGGCTTGATGACCGGGGCGGTGGGCAGCTGCTTTTGAAGCGAGGCGAGGATCTCGACGCGCTTGATGGAGTCGATGCCGAGGTCGGCGTCGAGGCCCATGGAGAGTTCGAGCATCTCGGTGGGGTAGCCGGTCTTCTCGGCGACGATCGCGAGCAAGATGTCGGCGATGTCTGTCGTGCCCTGCATGCTTTGCGCGCTCGCCGACGCGACCGGCGCCATGCCTGCGCTGAGGAAGGCCACGATGTCTTCGAGGGTCTGGAGCTCGCCGAGGTGTTCGGGCTTGATGACCGGGGCGGTGGGCAGCTGCTTCTGAAGCGAAGCGAGGATCTCGACGCGCTTGATGGAGTCGATGCCGAGGTCGGCGTCGAGGCCCATGGAGAGCTCGAGCATCTCGGTGGGGTAGCCGGTCTTTTCGGCGACGATCGCGAGCAGGGTGCCTGCGACGTCGACGTCGACGGCGACGTTGACGGAGGCGGCGGTGGCGACCGGCGCTGACGTCTGGGGGGGCTGTGGTGCCGGCAGCGGCATGGCCTG
>JAFDCW010000580.1 GCA_019312705.1 Deltaproteobacteria bacterium | reverse complement strand
CTCCGATTGCGTGCCAAGGGCGTGCTCATCGCCGTCGTCCTCAGCACCGGCTTCTTCTGGGCCGACAGCGTATCGACATTTTCGGAGCAGGAGTTCTACGCCAACCCTGTGGTCTACGCGAAGCGCACGCCCTACCAGCGCATCATCCTGACGCGGGGACGCAACAGCGCCCAGCTCTTCCTCAACGGCAACCTGCAGTTCAGCTCGAGCGACGAATACCGTTACCACGAGGCCCTCGTGCACCCGGCCTTCGCGGTCACCCCAGGTGCCCGGCGGGTGCTGATCCTCGGCGGCGGCGACGGCCTCGCCCTGCGCGAAGTCTTTCGCCACGAGGCCGTCGAAGAGGTCACTCTCGTCGACCTCGACGCGGGGGTGACCGAGATGGCGCGCACGGTGCCAATCATCCGGGAGCTCAACGGGGGCTCCCTCGAGGACCCGCGGCTCACCCTCGTGCACGACGACGCCATGGTCTGGCTCGACGAAAACGCACCGGAGCCCTTCGACGTCGTCATCGTCGACTTCCCGGACCCGAGCAATTACTCCCTCGGCAAGCTCTACACGTCGCGCTTCTACCAGCTCGCAATGCGCGCCCTGGCCGATGACGGCGCCATGATCGTCCAGAGCACGTCGCCCCTCTATGCGCGGCAGAGCTACTGGTGCATCGAGCGCACCATCAGTGGCGTCGGGTTCTCCACGGCGCCGTTCCACGTGAACGTGCCGAGCTTCGGCGAGTGGGGCTTCGTCCTCGCAAAGAAGCACCCCTTCGACGCCCCCCGGGACCCCGGCATCCCGGACCTTCGATATCTCACGCCAGAGATCATGCCGAACCTCTTCACCTTCGGCCGCGACATGGAGCCGGTGCCGACCGAGACCAACCGCCTCAACGACCAGCGCCTGGTCACCTACTATTCGTCGGAGTGGACCCGGTGGAACTGAGCCGCCGGGACCTGCTCTCGTCCCTCCTCGGCGCTCCCTTCGTGGCTGCATCGCTGAGTTCCTGCGGCGACGACGAAGCGGCACCGCAAACGACGGGGACCATCCTCGGGCCCCGGATGGAGCTGGGCCACGCGCTCCGGGACGGGGAGATTCAGGTCGACGACTTCCAGGGTGCGCCCCGACGGCGGGTGAAGACCGCGATCCTCGGCGGCGGCCCGGCGGGGCTCGCGGCGGCGTGGCGCCTCGCGCGGCGCGGCGAAGAGGACTTCGTCGTCGTGGACATGGAGCCGGCAGTCGGCGGCACGTCCCGCTCTGGCGCCTCCGATGTCACCCCCTACCCATGGGGCGCCCACTACACCCCGGTCCCGATGGCCCACCAGCGGGACCTCACGGCGCTCCTGACCGAGGTCGGCGCCCTCGACGGCGTAGACGATTCGGGGGCCCCCCGGGGCGCCGAGCACGTCCTGGTCCGGGCGCCGGACGAGCGGCTCTTCGAAGGCGGATACTGGCATCGCGGCCTCTTCCCCCAGGTAAACGCATCGGCCGAAGACCGAGAGCAGCTCCAGCGGTGGCTCGCCCTCGTGAGCCGCTATGTGGCGATGCGCGACCCCGAGGGCCGCCGCGCCTTCGTGATCCCTGTCGACGAGTCTTCGTTCGACACGGCCGCGAAGGCCCTCGACCAGATGACGGCCGCCGAGCTCCTCGAGCGCCACGGGATCACCTCGCCGAGGGTGAGGTGGTGGGTCGAATACGGCTGCCGGGACGACTACGGGCTCACCCTCGAATCGACGAGCGCCTGGGCGGCGATCTTCTACACGGCGGCCCGGACGGCCGAGGCCGGCGGAGAGAGCCAGGATTTCTTAGCCTGGCCCGAGGGCAACGGCGCCCTCGTCGCTCACCTGGCACGGTCGGCCGGAGAGACGCGGCTGCTCACCGGGCGCATGGTGGTCGACGTCGAACCCCACGAAGACCGCGTCTTCGTTCGCACGCTCGCCGAGGTGGGCCAGGACCCCCTGGTGATCGAGGCGGACCGGGTCGTCGTCGCGATGCCCCGGTTCATCGCGCGCCACGTCGTGCGCCCGCTCCGCGAGCAGCGGGACCCGAACCCGTTCACCCATGGCGCCTGGCTCGTCGCAAACCTGCACCTCGACGGGCGTCCCCACGAGCGCGGCGCTCAGCCCGCCTGGGACAACGTCATCTACGACAGCCCAGCCCTCGGCTACGTGAGCGCGACCCACCAGCGAGGCCGCGACTTCGGAAGCACCGTGTGGACCTACTACCTACCCTTCACCGACGACGACGCCGCGGCCGGCCGCCGCCGGCTCCTCGAGCCGAGCTGGGCAGACTGGAAGGAGCTCATCGTCCGCGACCTGTCCCGGGCTCACGGCAACCTCGCAGCGCACCTCCGGCGCCTCGACGTATTTCGCTGGGGCCACGCCATGGTCCAGCCCCGGGTCGGCGTGATCACCGGAGACGCTCGGCGCCGGGCCCGGCAGCCCCTCGGCCGCCTGCACTTCGCCCACAGTGAATTGAGCGGCGTGGCGATCTTCGAGGAGGCATTTCACCACGGGGTACGCGCCGCCGACGAGGTCCTCGCGGCAGCCGAGGCCGACCCGAACCGCACCCCGAGCGACGCCGCGCCTTCGGGGGTGGCTCCCCGGGGCGCACCAGGATGACGCTCTCCAAATGAGCCCTCATGAAACGCCGGTTTTGCGCGGAATTTGATGAATTTGGGGAACTTTTCCTTCCGCGACGAGCGTGCTAGAGACCCCTCGCCATGGGACGGATTTTCAATCGTCGACGCGCCTCGCTGAGCTGGAAAGCGATCCTCGGCTCCCTCGCGGTGATGGCCATCCCCGCGACAGCCCAGGCCTCCGAAGGCCACGGTCCCTCGCCGGCCCTCTGGCTCACCCTCGCGGCCTTCCTCTTGGTCGCCAAGCTCGGCGCTGAGACCGCCCTGCGTCTCAAGCAGCCGCCGGTCCTCGGCGAGCTCATGGCCGGCATCCTCCTCGGCAACCTCACGCTCTTCGGCGTCGACGTCTTCGCCCACGTCCCCGAGGACTCCATCATCGAGTTCCTCGCCGAGTTTGGCGTCGTGCTCTTGCTCTTTCAGGTCGGCCTCGAGTCGACCCTCACCGAGATGAAAAAGGTCGCGCCGCAGTCGGGCCTGGTCGCCATCATCGGCGTCGTGGCGCCCATGGGCCTCGGCTACGGCACGAGCGTGGTCCTCATCCCCGACGGGTCCCAATCGCTGCACCTCTTCATCGGGGCGACGCTCTCGGCGACGAGTGTCGGCATCACGGCCCGGGTCCTCAAAGACCTGAACGCCATGAACCGCGTCGAGACCCGCATCATCCTCGGGGCGGCGGTCATCGACGACGTGCTCGGCCTCATCGTCCTCGCCATCGTCAGCGCCATCGCCGCGAGTGGCACGATGCCCGACGCCGTCGGTGTCGCCATCATCTTCGGCAAGTCCTTCGGCTTCCTGATCGGCGCGCTCATCCTCGGCGCCTACGTGATGCCAGGCTTCTTCCGCGCGTCATCGAAGCTCAAGACCCCGGGCGTGCTCGGCGCCATCAGCATCGGCCTCTGCCTCATGCTCGCCGGCATCTCGGCCGTCGCGGGCCTGGCCGCCATCGTCGGCGCCTTCGCCGCCGGGCTCATCCTCGACGAGGTGCACGTCCAGCCCTTCGGCAAGAAGTCGAAGCACGACCTGTCCGAGATCGTCGAACCCGTCGTCGCCGTCGTCGCCCCCATCTTCTTCGTGCGCACCGGCATGATGGTGCAACTCGCCGGCACCACCATGGACGCCCTCATCCTCGCCGGAGCGCTGTCGGTGGTCGCCGTGATCGGCAAGCTCGTCGCCGGCCTCGGCGTGCGAGGCAGCACCGCCGACCGCCTCGCGGTCGGCATCGGCATGGTCCCCCGCGGCGAGGTCGGCCTCATCTTCGCCAACGTG
>JAFDCW010000050.1 GCA_019312705.1 Deltaproteobacteria bacterium | reverse complement strand
TGACCGCAGACGAAGTGCTCGAGCTTTACTGACGGCTCCGCCTCGGTCCGCCTACGCGGCGCCTTCTTGTTGAGGCCTTCAGCGCACTGCCGGCGCCGCTACGGTCGGCCTGTCGGCTCTGCACGACTGCGTCGCGCTGCCGCCTCGGGCCGTCCTACGCGGCGCCTTCTAGTTGGGGGGCGCCTTCTTGGGGGGCCTTCAGCGCACCCGCACACGCCGGAGCAGCCATCCGTCGCTTCGCCGGACGAAGCGGAACTCGGCGTCGACGACGCCCTCGGCGGTGTCGACTCGGAGGGCGGCCATGCCGTCGTCGCCCTGGATATGCACGGTGCTCTGCATGACGTCGACGGTTCCATGGTCGAGGGACGCGAGGGCGTCCCGGAGGTGGTCGGCGAGCTCCATGTCCTGGCCATCGCCGTAACGTGCGCGGTCGGCCGGGGAGGCGACCTCGACGTCGACCCGTGACGGGTCGGCGAAGTGGATGGCGCTGTCGACGCGCCTGTCAGGGCTCTCGTCGGTCAGCTCGTCGATGAACGCCTCGAGGCGCTCCTCGTCAGTCACGATAAGCACGTCGACCACGAAGGTGACGGCGAAGATAGCGAGGAGGGCGAAGAGCCCGGGTACGGCGAAGCGCTGCATCGGGGGGAGCAACTGCAGCACCTGTGCCACGCCGTGGTCGCGCCGTTTTTGACAGAAACGCCGTCGTCGGCGCCTCCTGACTGACACGGTGACAGCGCTCTCCGGGCGTTACGTGACAAAGTGACAATGCTCCCGATCAACCTCACCCATCGCCTTCCGTCGAGCACTCCTGTGCCGTAGGGTTCCGCCGCCGTGGGCAAGAAGAAGCGCAGTAAGAAGCCCAAAACTCCCCCGCGATCGTCATCGTCGTCCTCGAAGCCCCGCTCCACGACCGAGGCCCCGGCGACCGGCGCCCCGCCGGCCCTGGGGGTCGCGGGCCTCTACGCCCTCGTCGGCGCCGCGGCCCTAGTCCACGAGGTCGCCTGGACCCGGGTCGCCCGAGGTCTGCTCGGCGGCGATGCCTCGGGCGTCGCGGTCACCCTCGTCGCCATCCTCGGGGGCCTCGGCCTCGGCGGCCTCCTCGCCCCCCGGGTTGCTCGGCGCTGGGGTGCCCTCGGGGGCTTCGCCCGGGTCGAAGGCGGGGCCGCCCTCATCGCGGCCCTCGTCCCGTGGATCGCCCCGATGTTCGATGGCGTCGTCGGCGCCGCCTTCCGCAGCCTCGGCGAAGGCCCGGCCTTCACCGTCTTTTCGCTGCTCGTCGCCACCGTGCTCTTCGCCCCCCCGGCCCTCGCCATGGGCGCCGGCCTGCCGCTGCTCGCCGAGGCCCGGGCCTCGGCCGGGCGCACTCCCCGGGATGCGGGCATGCTCTACTCGGTGCACGCCGCGGGTGGCGTTGTCGGCGGCCTCGCGGCGGCATTCTGGCTCGTCCCGGACCTCGGCGTGCCCACCGCCGTCGGTCTCGCAGCCGCCATGCAGGTCGGCGTCGCCCTCTCGGCCCAGCTCCTCGGTCGTGCTCGGGAGTCCGTCGCCGCCGTTCCCGCTTCCGTCGCGGCGCCGTCGGCCTCGACCCGGCCCTCACGCTACGCCCTCGTGCTGCTCGCCGCGGCGGCCTCTGCCGGTGCCGGTACGGCGGCCCTCCAGACCCTCTGGGCGCGCATGGCCAGCCTCGCCATCGGCCCCAGCGTCCAGGGCTTCGCCATCGTCACCGGCCTCTACGTGTTCGCCCTCTCCATCGGCGCCGCCGTCGCCGCGCCCTGGTCACGGAAGCCCAGTAACCCCGGCGCCTGGTACGCGGGGCTGCTGCTCGCGGCAGCCATCGCCGCGGTCCTCGGCATCGACGCCGTCGGGCGCTGGCCCCACGCCGCCGCCGCGGTGTTTGCTGGGGTGTCCGGGGGCGACGCCCCGCCGTGGTTCGCCCTCGCCATGCCCCTCGTCATCCCCGTCGCCGCTCCCGTGGCCCTCGCCGCCGCCGCATTTCCGTTTGGTGTAGCCGCCCTCGGCCGCGACGGAAAGCGCGCCCCGGCCCACGACGTCGGCTGGCTGGTCGCCGCCGGGGCCCTCGGCAACGTGGCCGGCGTGCTGCTTGCGACCTTCTGGTGGGTCCCCGCCTTCGGCCTCGCCCCGGCCTTCGTCGCGTCCGCCGTGTGCCTCGCCCTCGCCGCGTCGATCGCGACGGTCAGCGGCCTCCGCGGTGCCCCGGGCCGGGCCCCCCTCAGGCCACGCCACGCAGTTGCCTTCATCACCCTCGCGGCCATGCTCGGCGCCGCCCTCTTCGTCGCACCGCGTAGCTACGATGCCAACGCCCTCACCCGCGGCCCGTTCCTCTACGCCGGCGAAGGCGGGCCCGAGCTCGGCGACGTCGTCTTCGTCCACCACGGCGTCGAGGCGACGGTGACCATCCGCGCCGTGGGGACCGAGCGGCTCTTGCAGATCGACGGCAAGGTCGACGGCAGCGGCCAGGGTGACGCATCGACCCAGACCCTCGTCGGTCTGCTCCCCGCGCTTCTCGCCGAAAACCCAACCCACGCCCTCGTCATCGGCCTCGGCACCGGCACCACCGCCGACGCGGTCCGCACAGTTCCCGGCGTCGAGAGCGTCGAGGTCGCCGAACTCGTCGACGGAGTGCGCTGGGCTGCCCCCTCGTTTGCCCGCTTCACCGACCACGTCCTCGACGACCCCCGAGTCACGGTCCGCCCCGTCGACGGCGTCATGCTCCTGCGCCACGGGCAGCGCCGCTACGACATCATCGTCTCCGAGCCCTCCAACGCCTGGGTCGCCGGCATGGGCGAGCTCTTCTCCCGGGAGACCTTTGCGGCGGCCCGAGCGCGCCTCACCGATGGCGGCGTCTTCGCGGCCTGGTTCCACGTTTACGGCACGGACATGAGCATCGTCCGCGCCATCGCCCGGACCTTCGAGTCGGTCTTCCCCGAGGCGACCCTGTGGGAGTTGGTGCGCGGTCAGGACTACATGCTCGTCGGTCGCCGCCAAGACGGAGACGTCCCGGTGCACGTCGACCTCGACGCCATCGCGTCCCGGGTAGACGACCCCGAGGTCCAGGGGCGCCTGCGCCGGGCGGGCATCGGCAGCACCGCCGGCCTCCTCGGGCGCTTCGTCACGGCCGCGGCCGGGGTGCGCATCCTCGGAGGAGACGAGGAGATCCTCGAATCCCGCCACGGCGGCCTCGAGGCCCGAGCCGCCCGGGCCCTCTACGACGACGCCTCGCACCATGCCCTGACGATGTTCGCCGAACTGCCTCGGCTTCCGGGCTCCCTCGGCGTCGAGGCGACTACCGATGGGGGCCGCGAGCTCGCGGCGATCCTCCCCCGGGCCATCGAAGCCGGCGGCCTCGGCCGCACCCTGACCCTCAGGGCCCTCGCCGGCGACGAGGAGGGCGCCATCCACGCTGGGGAGCGCGCGATCGGCCTCTTGCCCGAAGACCCCACGCTCTTGCAGTCGGTGGCGACCCTCTATCTGTCCCGGGGCAAGACCCACGCCCTGATGCGCGAAGACGTCGAGGCCCGGGACGCGCTCATCACGGTCCTCGAGCTCGACCCCCCCGGGTTTCTGCGCGCCGACGCCCTCACCACCCTCGGCGACCTCGACCTCCGCGCCGGTCGCCATCAGCTGGCCCTCGGCCGGTACCAGGAGGCCCGGCGCCTCTCCCCCGCCGTCGCCGACCTGAGCGAGAAGATCGCGGTCTGCCTCGACGCCCTCGGGGCCCCGGTCGAGGCTCAGGCGGAGCGCCGCCTCGCCGAACGCCTGCGCCGCGCGATCGATTGACGTCGCCGCGCGTTGGGCGCACACCCCGGCCATGGCCCAAGACCACAGCCGTGACGACAGCCGTGACGACAGCCGTGACGACAGCCGTGACGATAAACACCGAGGCAAGCACCAGGGCCCGGACCGCCATTCGCCCTATCCCGTGAGCCGCCTCGCCCCGGCCTTCAACCTGTTCGACGTGGCGAAAGAAATCCAAAAGGCCGACGAGATGCTCGGCGCCGTCGTCGGCAATCAGCTCGAGGTGATCGTCGACCAGATCCACGCCCTCCAAGAGCAGGCCCGCACCATCCTCGAGCGGGCCCAGCGCGATGCGGATCTGCACCGGGCCGAGTGCGCCTTTCAGCGGAGGGTCGGTCAGCGCTACCACCTCTGGGAGCGCCCGGGCGGCACACTCTACTTCTCGATGCTCAGCCAAGACGACTGGGGCGCCGCCGCGCCGCACCAATACCGCGGAACCTACCGCCTCGAAGCCGACATGAGCTGGACCCCGGCCGACGAGATCCCCGGCCGAGATCAAAAGCGCGGCGTCGTGCGCAAGATGCTCGGTGTGGGGCCGGACCCGACCAGGTAGCGTCTAGCGGACGTTCGACCTTGGCACTAACTGCCCCGAACGATCAGGTACTGCTGGTACACGCCGCGGGCGATGAAGGCGTAGCTGGCGATGTAGCAGAGGTCGAGGAGGGGCTCGAGGAAGCCGAGGCCGAGGAGTTCGAAGTAGCCGAAGAGCAGGTCGCCGATGACCATGAATACCAGGCCCGCGCAGATGAGCGTCCAGACCCAGAAGAGCGAGCCGCCGCGCAGCTTCAGCGTGATGCGCAGAAGCACGATCGTCGGCACCATGGCGAAGAGGTCGAGGGCCGGGTAGGCGACGTTCAGGGCGAGTTCGAGGGCCTCGCCACCCGAGGCGAGGACCGGCGACAGGATGAGGACCGCTGCGACGCAGAGCGGGACCGCGGCGATGAATGCGGCAGCGGCGTGGTCGCGGGTCTCGCCGAACATGCCGGTGGCGACGTAGGTGCGGATGAATACGAGGACGGCGACGATCATCGCCGGGTAGCCCACCATGAAGAGGGCGTCTGCCGCGGAGGGGAAGGGCGCGGCGTCGCTCAGGATGAGTTGGTAATAGCCGAGCATCGATTGAGCGACGAGCCACGTGCCCAGCCAGAGGGTCATCAGCGACCATGCGCGCCGGGGGGGCGACGCTTCATCGAAGCCCTGGGCGCATGCGTACGCCGCGACCGCCCCGCCGAGGAGCGCCGCGAGCTTCGGCAGCGCCGCGGCGTAGCGCATGACCGCCGGCGTCAGGATGGAGCCATAGAGAATGGAGCTTTCGCCCGCGAAGAGCTTGCCCACGAAGATTGCCGCGATGACGACCCCGAAGATGCCGAGGGCCCAGTCGACGCGCGCGCGTTCGTTCATCGTCCGCGCCCCGCGGCCAGGAGCTTCTCTCGGATCTCCTCGACCACCTCACCGCCCCGGACCGGCCCGATGAATACGCGCAGCCCTGGCCCGAGGCGCTCGAGCAAGGTGTCGATTTGGCTCGGGGTGATGATGCTTCCGCTCACGCCGAGTTTGTCGATGTGGCCGTTCACCGACGCCCGGGCCATGCTCGCGCCGACGTAGGGAGCGAGGCCGTCGGCGACGATCTGGTGCACCACGCGCGTTTCGAGTTCCCCACCCACGGCGCCAGGTTAGCCGGTGGTCCGAGCCGGCGTCACCTTTGCCAACGAACCCCCCATGCTCGACTTCCTCCGCGATCACCCCTACGGCGGTCGAGTCAGCGGCCGAGGAGCTCGGCGATGAGGGCCCGGTCGTCGCTCTCGAGGGGGGCGCCCATGCGCTGCAAGGTCATGGCGGCGGCGCGCCGGATGCCGTCGCTGGACCCCCGGTCGTAGAGACGGTCGAAGAGCGCGCCGTAGGCCTGCTCGCCGAAGTTGCCACAAGCCCAGATCGCCCGCTGGGCGACGGTTGGGTCCTCGTCACCCACGGCCGTGATCAAGGCCTCGGCGACGCGCTCATCGCTACCGCCCGACATCGCGAGGGTCGAGATGGCGGTCCCTCGGACCTCCGCATTGTCGTCCCGGGCTCCGCCGAGGAGCACGGTGACGGACTCGTCGGTCCCCACGGTGCCGAGGGCGCCCATCGCCGCGGCTCGGACCGTCGGCTCAGCGTCGCCGCTGACCTCCATCAAGAGGTCGGCGTAGTCCGGCCCCGCCTGGGCCAGGCTTCGAATGGCGGACGCGCGCACCGTGGGCTCTCCGTCGTGCACGACGTTGACCAGGGCTTCGCGCGCTTCCGCGCTTCCCATCTGGACCAGCGTCATGGCCGCGGTCTGGGCGACGGATCCGTCTTCGTCCGAGAGCGCGGCTGTCACCACGCGCAGCGCTTCCGGCGACGAGCGCTGGCCCAGGATGCTGACTGCATAGGCGCGAACCTGGGTATCACCGTTCTCCGCGACGTCGGCCAACGCCGCGTCGGCGTCATCGCCCGCCATCTGGCTGAGGGCGCTGAGCCCCGAGGTCACGATCATCGGGTTGTCGGACCGGGTCAGGTCGATGAGCGTCATGCGCGCGTCGTCGTCTCCGCTCCGGGCCAGGGCCCAGGCCGCGATCTCGACCTCCTGGGGTCGCCCGCTCTCGATGCCCCCCACGAGGAGCGCGAGCGTATCGTCGTCGATCGACCCCATGGTCAGCGAACGGATCGCCTCTACTCGCATCTGCGAAGGTCCGTTTCGGGCCATGTCCTTCAGCACGTCTCGGGCCTCCGGGGTCCCAAGGCCGGCCAGCATGTGCAGGCCATAGATCGACTCTTGGCCGGAGCCCCCTTCGACCAGGTCCACGACGCGAGCGAACGCTTCTTCGTTGCCGGTCTGCAAGAGATAGTCGAGGGCCGTCCGGGCATCGTTACTCGAGCCCTCTTCTGCGATTTCGAGCATCACGGCTTCGACATCTCCGCCGCCGATCCCTTGAAGCGCCGAGAGCGCGGCCTGGCGCTTTCCCATATCCCCGCCCCTCCATTGCTCGGTGAGGAAGACAATGGCCGCAGGATCGCCGATCTCGCCGATCGCCTGGGCGGCCGCGTACATGGCGCGTTGGTCCCCGGCGTTGAATACGTCGCGGAGGGTGGCTGCGGATTCGGCCCCGCCGTAGGCCGCAAGTGATCCCACACACGCAGCCTGGGCCCGCTGCGACGCTGTGAATGCGCAGCCCTGGAGGGCTCCGAGGGCCTCCGGCGAGGCCGATTGACTGAGGGCGTAGGCAGCCGCGGTTGCGTCTTCGGAGGTGCCCGTTTCGAGCATCTCGACGAGCATGTCCAAGATCTCACCATCGTCGGTGTTCGGAAGGTTGGCGAGGGCCGTGGCCCGAAGGTGACCCTCCCCGTGGCGTGCGAGGTCTTCGAGGAATGCGTCAGCGTCAGGCTGACCGGTTTGAGCGAGGGCCGAGATGGCGACGTTCGCGACCCGCGGTGAGGCGGTGTCCGTGAGCTCGCAAAGCACGTCGACGGCCTCCGGGCGCCCGCTCTCCCCGAGGGCCCCGATGGCCTCGTAGCGAAGTCGGCTGTTCCGGTCCCGGGCGATGCGCTCGAGGGTCGACATGCCGCGGGGGTCCTCGACGTCGGCGAGGGCTCGGGCGGCTGCCGGCTGCAGGCCCCTGCGCCCCTCGTAGACGACCTCGATGAGGGCGTCGGTCGCGGAGGTCCCGCCGATGTGGCCGAGGGCGTCCATCGCGGCCTCCGCAACTCCGCGCCGGCGGTCGGCGATGAGGGGCACGATGTCTGCGACCGATCTGTCGGTGCCCACGTATCCGAGGTGGTCGAGGATGCGCGCGACCCGCGTTGGATTCGCGGTCTCTTCGAGCTCGTCGAGGAGGGCCTGCTCGTCCGCGGTCCCGACCGAGGCCCGCCGAATCTGATGGATCAAATCGGCCCGGGCCAGCGCCAGGTGCTCTCCGTTCTCGGTCCGGGGAAGCTCCCCCTGGGCCAGAGGCCCGCCGTCATCGTCGAGGGCCACCAACGTCGCGGCGCTCGTGGTCAGCGCGAAGAGGATCGCGGCCAGCTTCCAGGGGTCGACACCGAATACACTCAAAAGAACCTCCCGCATGACCGACACCGAGGAGCTCCGGGGGTTTCGAAGAAACGCGCAGAGCCGGCGTTGGGGGAGAGATAAGCGAGCCCCGTGCCAACGAAACCCTCAATAGATCCGGGCCAGAGCGAGCCGGAAGGGCCCGATCGGGCAAGCCTTGCGTGTCCGTCGTGACACGGCCCGGATCCCGCACTAGAGGAGCGCGCTACGCATCGCCTCGACCGGGGCGGTCACGCCGAGCCACTCTTCGAAGGCCAGGGCGCCCTGATGCACGAGCATGCCGAGGCCGTCGATGGCCCGGTGACCCCGGGCCCGGGCGGCTCGGAGGACGGTGGTCTCGAGGGGTTCGTAGACGAGGTCGGTGACCGTCGCTGAGGGCGGGAGGGCGTGCCAGGGTAGCCCTTCGGCGAAGCTGACCGCGACGTCGCTCGAAGCGTCGCTCCTGGCGAGGGTGGCGCTCGTCGCCTGGACCAGAAGGTCGGCGCCGGCGAATACGGCCGCCAGGTCGTCGAAGCCGTGGCCGGTGATCGGTGCCGGGGCATCTGCGGCGAGCGCCTCGGCGAGCTTCGACGCGGCGGAGCTTCGTCGGGCGGCTACGAGGACTTCGGCTGCCCCGGCTTCCGCGAGGCCCACCGCTGCCGCCCGGGCTGCGCCCCCGGCGCCGAGAACGACGACCCTCGCTCCCCGGGGCCCGAAGCCCCCTTCCTCGAGGGAACGCACGAGGCCCTCGCCGTCCGTATTGTCGCCGTAGAGGGCGCCCCCCCGAACGGTGATCGTATTGACCGCGCCGATGCGCGCGGCGCTTGGGGTGATCTCCGAGAGGAGCGCGATCACCGCGCTCTTGTGCGGGAGGGTGACGTTGAGGCCTTGGTAGCCCTCCGCCTCCGCTCCGGCGATGAAAGCTTCGAGCTCACCTGTCCGCACTTGCACACGTTCGTACGTCGCGTCGACGCCGAGGGCGCGGAACGCCGCTTCGTGCATCACCGGAGACCGCGAATGGGCGATCGGGTCACCGATGACCGCGAAGCGTCTCGTCACGCTTGGGGCCCGTCTTCGGGCCCGCTTGGCGTGGCCTTATCGGTGATGGGGCTGCCCACGGCTTCGACCCGAGCCGTGAGCCGGCCTTCGTGCAGCACGATGTCGAGGGCGTCGCCAACCTCGGCCTGGTCTGCCCGGGTGATGGCCTCGCCGGTCTCTTCGTGCAGCGCGATCGCGTAACCGCGGGAGAGCACCGAGAGTGGGGACATCGCCTCGAGGCCCGCTACGGCGCGACCGAGGGCGGCCTTCTCGCTCGCGATGCGCGTGCCGAGGGCGCGCTCGAGGCCCTCGTCCGCCTGGCGAATGCGCTCCCGCCCCGCGAGGATTTCTGGGCCGAGCACGGAGCGCACGCGCGCATCGAGCTCGCCGTGGCGCGCGCGATTTCGGGCGAGGCGCGCCCGGGGGTCGTGGCGCCGGACCGCCGTTGCCGCCTCGCCGAGGCGTCGGCGCTCTTTGGACATGCGGGTCTCGAGGGCGCGGGCCGCGCGGCCTTCGAGGCCTTCGAGGCTCGCCCGGCCCCGGCCGAGACGATGCCGCGGGTCGCCGAGCTCGCGACTGAGCCGCTCGAGACGCAGACGTTCGCCCGAGATCTGCGCGTCGAGGGGCCGAGAGATGCGGCGCTCGAAGTCGGCCAAGCGGTGCTCGAGGGCCCCTCGGTCCGGCACTAGGATCTCGGCGGCGTTCGAGGGCGTCGACGCCCGGACGTCGGCGACGAGGTCCGCGATGGTGATGTCGACCTCGTGGCCGACGGCGCTGATGACGGGCACCGCGCACGCGGCGATCGCCCGAGCGACCGCCTCGTCGTTGAAGGCCCAGAGGTCTTCCTGGCTGCCGCCGCCGCGGGTGACGATGACCGCGTCGAGGCCGGGGAGCCGTTGGATCGCCGCGAGCGCCCGGAGGATGCTTCCCGGGGCCTCCTTGCCCTGGACCCGGCAGTCGGCCACGACGATGCGCACCGGGCACCGCCCGGCGGCGACCCGCACCACGTCGTGCATCGCCGCCCCCGCGGCGCTGGTCACGACGCCCACGAGCCGGGGGAAGCGCGGCAGGGGGCGCTTCAGCTCGTCACTGAAGAGCCCCTCTTGGTCGAGCTTCCGCCTTATGCGTTCGAACTCCTTGTGCAGGTCCCCGGCGCCGGCGGGGAGGGCGACCCGGGCGACCATCTGGAAGTTCCCGCGCGCTTCGTAGAGCGTCAGCTGGCCGCGCATGCGCACCACGGCGCCGCGCTCGAGGCGCGCCTTCGCCCGCCGGGCGTCCCCACGGAACATCACCCCCTTGAGCTGGGCGGGCTCGTTTTCGTCGTTGAGGGTGAAGTAGACGTGGCCGCTCGCGGCCCGGGTGACGTCGGAGAGCTCCCCCTCGACCCAGACGTCGCCGAAGGTCGATTCGAGGCGCGAGCGCACGGCGCGATTGATTTCGGCGACGCGGAGCACCGGCGGTGTTTCCGGCTCACGGCTCGATTCTCGCCCATCGAAGAGGTCCATCGTCGACACGGCGGGCATCCTACACGGGGCCGACCCCACACGGTACACTCCGCCCATGCGCATCCAAGTCGCGCATTCGATGCCCGAGGGTTACGCCCAGGTTCGCCCGGGGGACGTTGCGCGCCGCGACGACGTCCTCTTCGTCGACGTGCGCCCTGAGGAGCGAGACCTGCTCGGGGATCTCGGCCACATCCACGGCGCACATCACGTGCCGGTGCCGGTTCTCCTCGACGGCGGCCTCGGCGATCTGGCCCCCGAGACTCCCCTCGTCGTCGTCTGCAACGACGGGCGACAGAGCCGCCAAGCGGCGATCGCCCTCGCGCAAGAGCAGGGCTTCACCGAGGTCTACCACCTCGTCGGCGGCATGGTTCGCTGGTCCGCCGAGGGGCGCCCGGTGGCCCGGGCCCGGACCTTCAAGTGACCGAGCGAGTCGTCGTCGTCGGCCTCGGCAGCAACCTCGGGGACCGCCTTCGCCATCTCCAGAACGCCCATCGGGCCCTCGATCGCGCCCCTTACAGCGTCCAGGCCACGTCTCGAATCTTCGAGACTGAACCGGTCGGCCCCCCCCAGCCCCACTACCTGAACGCCGCCCTCCGGCTCCAGACCGGCGCGCCCCTGGTGGAGCTTTTGTCCCTGATCCACGGCATCGAGCGCGCCGAAGGGCGGGAGCGGCGGGAGCGGTGGGGCCCCCGGACTCTGGATATCGACATTCTTTGGGCCAAAGGCGAAACGGTCGACGAGCCGGGCCTCGTCGTTCCCCACCCTCACCTCCTCGACCGGGCCTTTGCCCTCGCCCCCCTCCTCGACGTCTTGGCCGTGGCCCCGGCGGGCTATTCCGCCCGCCTCGCGGCCCTGGGGGGGGCCCCACCCGTGGTCGAAGGCTCCCTGTCTTTGCCCAAATGATTGTGGTTCCGACGGGTCTTTCGCTACCATGCACGCTCCAAGAGCAAAAGCCCGATGTCCATCGGCACGCTCCTGAAGTTTGAGTTCCAGCTCAAGGACGAATCGCGGCTGATCCACGGCGTGGGACGAGTCGTCTGGAAGCGAGAAGGCACCGACGGCGGTGAAGAGAAGCCTCCCGGGATGGGCATCAAGTTCATCAAGATGGACAGCCAGAGCCGTGCCCTCGTCGAGAGGATCGCCGCGAAGCGCGGTGATGCTCCGGGTGAGTTCGAGGAGGGGCGGGGGCGTACCCGGACGAAGACTCAGGCGTTCTTCCCGGCGCCGCTCCCCCAGGACCAGCTCCCTCCCCCGGAGGACAGCACCCAGGTGCGCCACGCGAGCGAGTTCCTCGCCGAGGCCCTCTCGGCGGGCGATGAAGACGCCGCGAAGGAGGCCGCCGAGAACGCCGAAAAGGCGCGGAAGCGTACCGAAGAGATCGCCGTGGAACGCGCGGCTGCTGCCAAGGCTGCCAAGGACGCCGAAAAGGCTGCCGTCGTCGAGGCGGCGAGTCAGGCCGCGGCCGAAAAGGAGGCTGCGGCCCAGGCGGCGATCGAGGCCGACCAGGCCGACCAGGCCGAAGCTGACGAGGCGGAAGCCGACGAGGCGGAAGCCGACGAGGCGGAAGCCGACGAGGCGGAAGCTGACAAGGCGGCAGCAGACAAGGCGGAAGCCGACGACGCCGAAGCCGCCGAAGCCGAGCAGGCTGCTCGGGAAGAGGCCGAAAAGAAGGCTGCGCGCCGGGAGAAGGAGGCCGCAGCGGCCTCGGCTTCCGCCGCGAAAGCCGCCAAGGCTGCCAAGGCCACTAGGGCCACGTCGACCCGGGCGCCCGAAGAACCCGCTTCGATGATGCTCCCCATGCTGGTGGGGATCATTGCGGTAGTCGGGCTCGTGTACCTCTACGTCAGCCAGAACCAGGGCAACGATACCGCGCGGCCGGACTTGACGGCCGGGAATGTCGGCACCGAGATAGTCGCCGACGACCCGCTGGTCGAAGATCCGATCGTCGAGCCTGAGATCGAGCCCGACCCCGTGGACGAAGTGGACGCTGCGGCCCTCGTCGCTCAGGACCCTGAGGACCCCACCACCGCTCCCGCTGGGGACGAGCGGGTGATGGTCTCGGTGAGCATGTCTTCGACCCCCGCCGGTGCGAGGGTCGAGATCGGCGGCTTGGTCGCCGGCGAGACGCCCTTCACGACGGAGATGCCGGTCGGTGAGACCGTCGAGATCGTCCTGCGCAAGGACGGCTACGTCAGCGGGGTCGAAACCGTGACCCCCGAGGCCGACCAAGGGCGCCTGCGTTTCACCCTCGAGCGCGTGCCCTACGTGGTCATCGCCGACGTGTCCCCGTCGGATGCCCGAATCGCCTCCGGAGGCGTCCGGGCCGACGAGAGCGGTACCATCGTGCTCACACGTCCCCCCCGGGGGCCGGTGACCGTCAACGTCCGCAAGGCCGGCTTCCTCTCGGGCTCGGAGCGGATCCTGCGCACTGAGTTTGTCCTGGTCGACGAGCGCATGGTGGCCCGAGTGAGCATCATCCTCGAGCGTCTCCCCCCGGGGTGGCGACCGTCGATGACCCGCCCCGCGACGACGATGGACACCACCGACACCGGGACGGCCGACCCCACACCGACGATGGCCGACCCCGAACCGACCGAGACCCCGGATCCGGAGCCGACGATGGCGGACCCCGCGCTGACGACGATGGCAGACCCGACGTCGCCGACCATGGCGAGGCCGGCGAGAGTGCACGAAAACCCGTTCTGAGTCGTGATGCGGCGCTTCCTCCCGGAGGCGCCGTTTCTCCGTCTGGCATTGCCTAGGGGG
>JAFDCW010000579.1 GCA_019312705.1 Deltaproteobacteria bacterium | reverse complement strand
GACCCTGCTGACCCTGCTGACCCTGCTGACCCTGCTGTGCGAGTTGTTCGCCGCCTTCGCGGCGATCAGCAACCTGGTCGTGCAGTTCGTCGAGGCGCTGGCGAGCCTGGGCAAATTCATTGGGCTCGGTCAGGGCTTCCTCGCGTAGCGCTTGCCGCGCATCTTCGAGGGCTTGATCCATCGCCGCCACGTCTCCCCGCTCCCGCGCCGCCTCTGCGCGACGCAGCGCCTCGGCCGTTGCGGGGGCATGGTCGGCGACGCGCTGGGCCGCTTGATCGAGGCCCTGACCGACGTCTTCCCCGGGCACGCCATTCGACGCGTCGCTCTGCTCGTGTTCGCCGATGGCCTGGTCGAGGCGCGCCACCGATTCGGTCAGCGACCGCTGCCGCTCTTCGGGGGTCTGCGGTAGGTCGTTCAACTCTTCCGCCTCGAAACCGCGGCGTTCGTTCCACGCTTCCTCTTGCTCGGCGAGGGCGAGGGCCTCCCGTTGGGCGTCGAGGGCCTCCCGCCGAAGCCGTTCGAGCTCGTCGCGGTCTTCGCCCCGGCGCGCCGCTTCTTGCCATTCGCTCAAGGCCTCCTGCGCCTCTTCCCAGCGGTCGAGCAGCCGCGGTGACGCCGTCGGCGGTGCGTCTTCCTGGACCGAACGCGGGGCCCCCTGGGCCGCGAGGCGCTCCTGCTCCTCTCTCGCCGCGGCCTCCTCGGGCGTTTCCGGTGCACCGTTTTGGCCTTCTGGGCCTTCTTGCGCGTCGGCGTTCTCGCCTGGGGTCTCGTCTGGGTTCTCATTGGCCGCCGCTCGCTCGAGGGCAGCGGCCGCCTCAGTGAACGCGGTCGCCCGCTCATCGCGGAGAGCCTCTCGCTGTGCCTCGAGTTCGTGTTCGAGGGCGTTGATCTCCGAATCGAGGCGCCGGTCCGGGTCGGCGGCGAGGGCTTCCCGGAGCGCCCGGGCACGGTCGGCGATCTCATCGGCTTCCCGCGGGTCTTCGCGCCCCGCCGTTTCCTCCACCGTGAACCAGCTGCCGACGGCCGGGGCCATCCATGGGACCGGTGCCGAGAGCACCGCGACCACGATGGCCAGGAGGGAAACCTTCCGGGACCAGAAGAGCGGGCGCGGTGCCGCCGGCACGGCGCTCTGGGCTCTCAGAAACTCGCCGGCTTCTTCGATCTGAAGCGCTTCGATCTTCCCCCGGGCGGCGTCGCTCGAAAAGCTCACCGCCGTTGCGAAACGATCCTTCGCGTCCGTGACTCCATCGAGGAGCATCGCCGCCGAGAGCGTATTGGCTCGGCGTCGGACGAAGACCAAGAGGGCGGCGATGGGCGCTACCGCGCCCGCCACGTAGCCAGCCCAGGCGAGGTCTGCCTGGGCCACCCAGAGGCCGGCGGCCGTCGGCAGGCCGAAGATGGCGCCGGTGAGGGCCCCCGTGAGCAGAGCGTCCACGACGATCCAGACGTCGTGGCGGCGCCGCATCCGGCCGATGGCGGATGCGACGTTTCCGGGGAGGGCCCCCGCCTCTGTGTTCTTCGCGTCGCTTTTCATGGTCTCTTGGGCGCGGTCGCCATAGTAGACGCTCACTCCCCTCGAAAGTTTCCCTCTTATCTGAAACGGCTCCGGGGCGCGCTGGGCACCCCTTAAAGCCCCGCTCTGGCTAGGAAGCTTCGATTTCGAAGGAGATCCTGCCCAGAAGCTCCCCCCCATCGGTCTCGACGGTGGCCTCCCAGGCCCCGGGCTCCGTGATCATCCGAGAATAGGCCCAGGTGCGCCACCGGCCCACCTCGGACGGCACGCCGAGGTCCACCATGCCCATGCGTTCGCCGCTGGGGCTCTCGAAGACGACGCGCACGGAGCGTTCTTCGTCCGTGCTGTTGGCGACGTCGACGAAAGCGTAAAGGGGGGCCTCTTCGACGGCGAACGAGAAGGCCGCGTCGACGGGCTCTCGGCCCTCGACGGAGCGGGAGAGGGCGAAGCGCCGGAGCGTCAGGCCGTCTTCGGCATAGAGCTCCGGGGTGGGTGCGCTGAGGGCCTCGGCGCTGTCGACGACCGGTTCGGAGTCATCGGCGAAGGCGACGACTGGGGCCTCGATTGCAGGCGGTGCGTCCTCTTGCACTGCCCGCGGTGAGGGCTCTGACGACGCCGGCAATGCGGCGCTCGGTTCGGGCGTTGGGCTGGACGCGCGTTCGCCGCAGCCGACGGCGGCTATGGCGATGACGAGGGTGAGTACGACGCTGGCACGGGTTGCATTCTGAATCATGGGGACCTCCATTGGGGCTACGGGTTCGGAGGTCTCTCTACGCAAGGGGCCTGCCAACGCATGCGACGCATGAAAACACGCCCGTTCGGGCGATCGACCGCGGACGTGCGTGGCTCGTCGGGCGCGGCCGTGTGTGCGTCGAGAGACAGCGCGGGTCTTGGCGTTGCCGGTCCTTTCCCTCCCGGAAGGGGCCACCTATGATTCCCGTCAAGTGTCGGGCCCCCCGCATGTACGACATCGACGACATCGACAACCGTGACCCTCGCCTCATCGAGCGCGCGGTCCGCGTGGTTGAGACCTTCTCCGCTCCCTATCACCGGGCGGAGGTTCGGGGCATCGAGCGCGTGCCCCGGGGCCCGGGGCTCTACGTGGGAAACCACAACGGCGGCGCCTACAGCGTCGACACGTTCATCTTGGGCGCGGCCTTGTTTCGAAAGCACGGGATCGCTGCTGTGCCGTACGGCCTCGGTCACGAGGTCGCGATCTCGATACCCGGCATCAACGAACTGCTCGTCCCCCTGGGGGCCGTGCGCGCCTCCCATGACAACGCCCAACGCCTCTTCGAGGCCGGCCACAAAGTGCTCGTCTACCCGGGCGGGGAATTGGACTCCATGCGTCCGTTTCGGGACCGTCACCGGGTCGTTTTCGGGGGACGGCGCGGATACGTGCGTCTCGCTCTCCGAGCCGGAGTGCCCATCGTGCCGGTGGTCGCGGCGGGAGCGCATTCGACCATGATGGTTCTCAGCGACGGTCGCTGGCTCGCGAAGCTGCTCGGCTCCAACCGCATATTTCGATCGAAGAGCTGGCCCGTTACTCTTTGTCTTCCCTGGGGCGTAGCCGTCCTACCGCTCTTTCCTTACATCCCGCTGCCCTCTCGCATCCGGATCGAGGTCCTCGACCCGATGCATTTCGAACGAACGGGCGAGCAGGCGGCTGCGGACGACGACTGGGTGCGCGAGTGCGCGGCCTTGGTAGAGACCCGAATGCAGACCGCGCTCACTCGCCTGTCGGCCGGGTTGCTCTGAACTCTCGGCCCTGAATCGGGCAGAGCGTGGCCGTGCCTCGCAGCTCGGGCTCTGTTTGATCGCGAGCCGGGGGAGCTTTCTGGATCGACCACCGTAGGAGGGGCAACGCGTGGGGGGCTGGCGCCCGATTCACGCCCCCTCCCGAGGGAAGGACTTCGAAATGGGCTTACTGGATTCAATGTTTGGCGGCGGTACTGGCATCGATCTCGAACTCGACCGGCCAAAGGGCTCCCCCGGCGGCGTGGTCGGCGGAAAGGTACGCCTGACCGGTGGCAAGAAGCCCCTCAAGCTCACCAAGCTGAAGGTGCATCTCATCTACGTAGCGGTGCATACGCGGCAGGACAGCACTCTGCCGGACATCGATACCCGGGTCGTCTGCGAGCAGGTGATCGCTGCCGGCGTCGACCTGCCCGTCGGGGCCTGCCTCGAGCACACCTTCCGAATCACGGTGCCCTTCGACACGCTGCCGTCGGCCCACAACGTCAGCTACAAGGTTCAGGTCGTCGCGGACATCCCCGGCGTGAAGGACCCCAGCGCCGACCAAGACATGACGGTCGTGCCGGCGGACGAGAACGCCGACTTCGCGCTACCCCTCGAAGAGGTCCTCGCCAAGTATCCGGGGCTCCAGAG
>JAFDCW010000578.1 GCA_019312705.1 Deltaproteobacteria bacterium | reverse complement strand
CCGTTCCCGTTCCCGTTCCCGTTCCCGTTCCCGTTCCCGTTCCCGTTCCCGTTCCCGTTCCCGTTCCCGTTCCCGTTCCCGTTCCCGTTCCCGTTCCCGTTCCCGTTCCCGCCGGCTGACTTGGGTCGTTTGTTGGGTGGGGGGTGCCGTGGTCTTCCGCGCCGCAGGCTGTTGCTAGGCAGAGGGCCAGGATCCAACGAAATCCCATGACGGACGATGGTATGCTGCTCCTCGTGAAAACGGGGCCAGAGACGGTGTCGGTCGGGGCGCTGCTCCAGCATGAGGGGCTGGAGGGGTTTGTTCCGGTGCACGCGGGGGCCGAAGGGCTCTCTCGCGCCATCTCGCATCCGCGCGTCCAGAAGTCGGGCTTGGCGCTGGTGGGACACTTCGCGGGCATCGTGGCGACGAGGGTACAGATCCTCGGCAATACCGAGGTCAGTTTCCTCGAGAGTCTCGATACAAAAGCCCGCGACGAGCGCGTCGCCGGCCTCTTCGAGCTGGGCCTCTCCCTGGTCGTCGTGACCCGGGGGGTCGAGCCCCTGCCCGAGCTCATCGTTCATGCGACCCGCACTGGGACCGCCCTGGTCGTATGCGGGTATCGTTCGAGCCGGAGCATCACGGCGGTGCACAGCGCCCTCGACGAGCTGCTCGCGACCTCGACGACGAGGCACGGGGTCCTCGTCGACATCCATGGAGTCGGGGTGCTCCTCGTCGGGCCGAGCGGAATAGGTAAGAGCGAGTGTGCGCTCTTCCTCGTGGAGCGCGGCCACCGTCTCGTCGCCGATGACCAGGTCATCCTCGCCCTCACCCCCGACGGACACGTCGAAGGTCGGCCCCCGCCGCTTCTTCGGGACCACCTCGAGGTGCGAGGAATCGGCATCCTCAACATGCGTGAACTTTTCGGCGCAACGGCGGTCCGGAGGCGAAAGCATGTCGAGTTGGTCGTCGAACTCTTTCCCGGGCGGGAGGGAGACGAGTACGAGCGCCTCGGCATCGACGACCAGAGCCACGAGATCCTCGGGGCGGAAATCCCTATGCTGCGCATCCCCATCAGGCCGGGGCGGAACATGGGCGTCATCCTCGAAGTCGCCGCCCGGAACCACCTCCTGAAACAGTCCGGGCATCACGGCACGCACCGCTTTGTCGCGGACCTCGCGGAAGAACTCGGGGTCGAGACCCCACCGGAGAGCAAACGATGAGCGAACGCCTGCACGTCCTGGTGGTGACCGGCATGAGCGGAGCGGGGCGCAGTACGGCCATCCACGTGCTCGAGGACCTCGGCTTCTTTTGCGTCGACAATCTCCCACCGCCCCTCTTCACCGGCCTTCTGGACTTGCTCGAGCGCGGAAACGAGCTCCAGCGCGTCGGCCTCGGCGTCGACGTACGCACCGGAGCGTTCCTCGAAGGCGTCGGCGAGGTGGTGGACCAGCTCCGTGGCCGCGGCCACGAGGTCGAGCTGATCTTCCTCGATGCGAGCGACGAAGCTCTGGTGCGGCGCTTCAGCGAAACCCGTCGGCCCCACCCCCTCGCCCAGGCCGGAGATCTGCTCGGCGGTATCCAAAGAGAGCGGGCGCGCCTGGGGCCGCTCCGTGAGCAGGCAGCCCACGTCTTCGACACGACGCACCTCAGCGTGCACGACCTCCGGCGGTCTCTCGTCGACCACGTAGCCCGCGGTGGTGCGTCACCCCTCATGGTCACCCGCATCGTGAGCTTCGGCTTCAAGTATGGGCTGCCGGTCGATGCCGACCTCGTCTTCGACCTGCGCTTCTTGCCGAACCCGCACTTCGTCGAGGAGCTGCGCCCGAAGACCGGCCTCGACGCCGCGGTCTCCGACTACGTCCTCGAGACCGAGGACGCCCAGGAGCTCCTCGACGAAATCACGAGCCTCCTCGAGAGCACGCTTCCGAAGTACGAACGTGAGGGCAAGAGCTACCTGACCATCGGCATCTGGTGTACCGGCGGTCGTCACCGCTCGGTCGCCATTAGTGAAGAGCTGGCGAAGCGCCTACGCACGAGGCGGGAGATCGTCGTCGCTCATCGTGACGCGGGGCGGAAGCTCCCGTGAGCGTGCCCGATGAGACCCCGCGTGAGGCTCCCACCGAATGCGCCGAGGGAACCTTCGAGATCGTCAACCAGCTGGGCCTGCATGCTCGGGCGGCGGCGCGCCTGGTGCAAATCGCGGCGACGTTCGATGCCGAGGTCGAGCTCGAGAAAGACGGACAGACGGTCAACGCCAAGAGCATCATGGGGGTATTGCTGCTCTGTGGTCAGCGGGGGACCAAGGTCACGGTGATCGGGGTTGGGCCTGACGGAGAGGCCGCCGTGGCCGCCATCGGCCGGCTCATTGCGGACCGCTTTGGCGAGGACGCGTGACGGGGGGCGCATGACGCGGTGAAGAAGGGGGCGCATGAGGGGGGCAGTTCGCCCGAACGCACCGTCCTTCGGGGCATCCCGGCGTCCCATGGGGTCGTCGTGGGTAAGGCGAGCCTCGTGGGTCGGTCGGCGCTGCGAGCGCCCCGGCGGCGTATCGCGTCCTCGGCGGCGCCAGGCGAGGTCGCTCGTTTTCGGAAGGCGATCCAGGCGTCCCGGGCCGAGATCGAGGGGGCCCGCGCCGTTCTCGATGAGGGCGTGGCCGCGGACTACCGCTTGATCCTCGACGCCCACCTCCTGATGCACGGCGACGCCTTGCTCGTCGATGCGACGGTCGAGATCATCGAGCGAGAGCATATCTGTGCCGAGTGGGCGCTGCGCCGCACCGTAGAGAGCCTCGCTCGCCAGCTCGAGGGGGCCAGCAGCGAGTACTTCCGCGGCCGGGCGGCGGACGTCACGCAGGTCGGGCTGCATATCCTTCGGTGCCTGACGGGTGCGCCGACCGCCCTCCCGGACGGCGACGAGCCGCTGATCGTCGTCGCCGATGACCTCAGCCCCGCCGAAGCCGCGCGGCTCTCGAAACGGTCCGTCATCGGTCTCGTCACCGAACTCGGCAGTCCGACGAGCCATACGGCGATCATTGCCCGGGCCCTCGGTGTGCCAGCCCTGGTCGGAGTATCCGAGGCGACGGACCGGGTCGGCGACGGCGACACGGTCGTCGTCGATGCTATTCGCGGTGAGCTCGTGCTCTCGGCAGACGCGGCGGAGCGAGCTGTCGCCGTCGAGCGGTCGTCGAGCTATCGCGCGTTCACCGCGCAGCTGAGGAGCCGGGCGGGGGGAGAGGTCGGGACGAGTGATGGAGCCTTGGTCACGCTCTCGGCCAACCTCGAGATGGCGACCGAGGTAGACGCTGCGGCGGGGCCCGAGACCAGCGGGGTGGGGCTCTTCCGTACCGAATTTCTCTACCTCGGGCGCGACCAGGCGCCGACCGAAGGGGAACAGCGCGCCGTGTATGGCCAGGTTCTCGAGGCGATGGGCCCGCGCACCGTGACCTTCCGGACGTTCGACCTCGGCGCGGACAAGCTACCCCGAAGCCGGCGCTTCCTCGCGGGGCCGAATCCCGCGCTCGGTCTTCGGGGCGTGCGCCTCCTCATGACGCACCCGCGTTTATTTCGCACCCAGGTGCGGGCCATTCTCCGGGCGGCTGTAGATGGAAACGCCCGCCTCATGTTTCCCCTCGTCGGGTCGGTCGGGGATATGCGCCGTGCGCGCTCCTTGGTCGACGAGGTCCTCGCAGAACTCGAGGCCTCAGGAGAGGCCCATCGCCGGGTCCCCATCGGCGCCATGATCGAGGTGCCGGCGGCGGCGATGATGGCGGACGCCCTGGCAACGGAGTGCGACTTTTTCAGCGTCGGTACCAACGATCTCGTGCAGTACACGCTGGCCCTCGACCGGACCAATCCGCGGGTGGCGCCCTTTGCGCGCCCCCTCGACCCGGCCGTGCTCAAACTTCTCGATCTCACTGCCCGGGCCG
>JAFDCW010000577.1 GCA_019312705.1 Deltaproteobacteria bacterium | reverse complement strand
CCTCCCGTCTCTTGTGCCTCTTCTGCGCTCCGGCGGCGCCTCGAGGCGCGAGATTTCTTCCTGGGCGTGTTCCCGAAAGAGCTCACCTTCGGCGGCTTCGGTCCACGCCCGATGTGCGCCTTCTCGATCCCCCGCGGCCATCAGCGCGACGGCGCGGCGGCCAGCTCGTTCGGCCTCGGACACGGGGAGGGCGGCGAGCACCGTGTCGAGGCGACCGCGGGCGGAGATGCCCCGGGAGAGTGCGCGGGCCTCTTCCAACTCACCGACGCGGCGCAGGGCCAATGCGAGGCCGAGGGCCGACCGGGGGTTGTGGGGGCCTCCGCGGCGCACCGCCTCGCGATAGGCGCCGACCGCTTCTCGCAGATGGTCCGGCCCGAGGCTCATCAAGACGTCGCCGTAGAGGGCGTAGAGCTCGACCCGGGCGCTGCTCGGGGGCATGCGGCCGAGCACGTTGGGGAGGATGCGCGCTGCGAGTTCGTAGCGTCCGCCCTGGGCGAGGAACTCCGCGGCCCCGCGCCCTTCAGTTGGGGACGAGAGCGCTTCCGGGCCGAGTTCGAAGGCGCGGCCGTAGGCCTCCGCCGCGTCTTCGAGGCGGCCCAGGGCACCGAGGGAGCGGCCCCGGAGCACGAAGGCCTCGGCGCGGTTCGGGATCCGTGCGATCGCGGCGTCCGCTTCGGTGAGCGCGTCTTCGTAGCGCCCGGTCGCTGCGGCCCCGCGGCCTTCGGCGAGCAGCCGGCGGTAGCGACGCAGGCCCGGGTTTTTCACCTCGTCCCAGAAGTCCGACGCGCCGGCCGGGCTCGCCAGCGTGAGGGCGAAAGCGAGGGGCAGAGCCGTCGCGACGAACATGATGCACCCGAGGGCGCTCGCAGGAAGCCGCAGCACATCGGGAAACTACCGCGGAAGCCAGAACCTCGCCACGGGGGCGAAGCGAATCAACGACAGAGGGTCTGGACCGCTCGCACCACGTCAGCGCCGAGGCTTCGGCCGTCGGTGCCGATGTCGAAGACGATGGGTGAGCCGTCGGCGGCGAGGGCGCCGGTGTCCCGGGCGATGCTCTCGAGGTTGGTCCGGGCGGCGGCCCCGCTCATCAGGCCGAGCACCTTGGCGCCGATCGCGTTGAGGGCCGAGACGGTCTGGGAATAGGTGTGGGGCGGGCCCGAGACGCCGGAGTAGCGGTTGGAGCCGCCGGGGCCGTTGTGGAAGGCGGCGTCGGTGAAGAGCAGGATGATGGGGGTCGCGCCGGCGCGGAAGCAGGGGTAGCCCACGTCGGACGCGGCGCATCCGGAGCGTGCGCCGACCCACGGGGCGATGCCGGCGCCGGTCGCGCTCTGGTAGAGCGCCTCGACCTGGCTCTCGGGGCCGTCGGCGCCCCCGGCCGCGCGGAGGGTATTCACGGCACTTTGGGTCGCGCTGACGCTGCTGGTATTCAGCTGCACCATCTGGAAGGGCACGTCGCCGGAGCTTCCGTAGCTCCCGGAGCGGAAGTCGTCGAAGCGCGCGACCGAGAAGCGCACGTCGGCGACCTCGCGGTCGAGGCCCGGGATGATGGTGTCCGCGAGGCGCGCCTGGATCTGGGCGATCTCCCCGGACATCGAGCCCGTCGTATCCATCAGGAAGAGCACGTCGGCGACCCGGCAATCGACCGTCGGGGTGCCGCAGTCCTCGTCGACGTGGCCGTCGCAGTCTTCGTCGATGCCGGTCATGCAAATCTCCGCCGCCGCGGTCGTCGCCCCGATGCACGCGCCGTAGTCGCTGCCGCCCCCGGGCAACGCGAGGCAGGTCGAAAGGCCCGTTGCGCAAATCCCGACTCCGGGCGTGCCCGCGCCGGGCGCTCCGGTGGGTGTCTCGTAGCATCGGCGCGTCGTGCCGACCGAACATGCGCAGCCCTCGTCGGCGACGCCGTCGCAGTCGTTGTCGATGCCGTCGCAGCGGTCGGTTCCGGGCAGCACCGAGCCATCGCACGGGCCCCAAGCGCCGGCGATGCAGAGCTGGCTGCCGGGGGCGCAGATGCCGACGCCTTCGGTGCCCGGGGGGCCGGTGTAGCAGCTCCGGGTCTCCCCGGTCGTGCACTCACAGCCCTCGTCGGCGGTCCCGTCGCAGTCGTTGTCGATGCCGTCGCAGAGCTCTTCGGTAGGCCCGACCCAGCCGGTGCACGCGCCCCAGCTGCCGAACTCGCCCATCGCGTCGCACGGCTGGGAGCCCATCGCGCAGGCGCCGACCCCTGCGGTGCCGGCCGGGCCGCCGTGGCATTCCTGCGTTTCACCGGGGGCGCAGACGCACTGCTCGTCCACTTCGCCGTCGCCGTCGTCGTCGCGGCCGTTGCCGCAGGCCTCTTCGTCGAGGGGGGGCGGGGTGCCCGCGTCGTCGCTCGCTTCCGGCGGCGATCCCGCGTCGTCTCCGGTGGTCCAAAGGTCCGCCGGGTCGTCGGGGCTCGTCGCGGCCTCGGTGCACATGCCATCGAGACACACCTCGTCGGTCGCGCAGGCCGCCGAGCTTTCACAGACCAGGCTGGGGTCCGCGCCCATGGCGGGGGCGCAACCGGCAACGGCCGAGAGCGAGAGCAGGGACGAGATGCCGAGGGCGATTCGATACATGGGCGTCACCTAAGCGATTCGCGTGCCAGCGCGTCTTTCGGGCAGCTATTCCCGTTCCGCCTGGGGACTCGGAGACCCACCGGGGCCTGGTCCGCCCACTTTCTGAGGTCACCGGTCCTCGGTCGGCCTCGAGAGACCGCTCGAGCCGAAACAGCATGTAGGCAGGTTCCCACATGCACCGGGTTGCGGCGCCGCTCGTACTTCCGTGCAAAATGGGAGCATGGCTTGTCGAAGTATCTGCCCACTTTCCGCTCTCCGGTCCCGCTCCTCGGCCGTCTTTTTCGCCCTCGCGCTGGCCTCGACCTGGGGCTGTACGGCGGGCAGTAGCGGCCGCGGCGGGACCCCCGATAGCGGCTCCGACGGGGCGGTCGACAGCGGCGATGGCGGGACGGACACCGCCGTCGTACGCCCGGACACCGGGCCCCCGTCCGGCGGCTGCATGCCGTCGATGGACATGGACGCTGACGGTCTCGCCGATGCCATCGAGTCGACCGGCGACAACGACGGCGACGGCATCCCTAACCGCGAAGATACGGACTCCGACGGTGACGGCATCGACGACGCGACGGAAAATGAAGGCGGCGGCCCCTGCGCCCCCCGGGACACCGACGGAGACACCACGCCGGACTACGTCGACCTCGACTCCGACAACGACGGCCTCACCGACGCCGAAGAAATCGCCCTCGGCACCGACCCCTACGACGCTGACAGCGATGATGACGGGGTGACCGACCTCGCCGAGGTCCGGGGCACCGGCACCGACCCATTGGACCCCGAGGACACCATCCCCGAAGGCGACTTCTTCGTGGTGCTTCCCTATATGGACCCGCCCGAGAATCGACCTCTGCGCTTCGGCACGGACCTGAAGAAGGCCGACGTCTACTTCCTCATCGACACCTCGTTCTCGATGGACGACGCCATCGCCAACGTGCGCACGTCGCTGTCGACGATCGCCGCCGAGGTGACGACGCGCATCCCGGACGTGCAGATGGGCGTAGGCCGCTTCGAAGACTTCCCGTTCAACGACCGGATCTGCATCGGGCCGTTCTGCACCGGGACCAACTACTTCGGTGACCCCGGGGACGTGCCCTTCGCTCACGAACAGGACATCACCGGCACCCTCGCGGACGTGCAAGGGGCGCTCAACGGCCTGACCACCGCCATCGGCGGGGACTGTCCCGAGTCCCAGTCCGAGGCACTCTTCCAGATGGCGACTGGCGCCGGTGGGGCCTACTCCTTCAGCACCGGCACTTCCTACACCATCCCCGCCGCGAGCTGCGCCGGCGGCGCGACCGGCTTCCCGTGTTTCCGCC
>JAFDCW010000576.1 GCA_019312705.1 Deltaproteobacteria bacterium | reverse complement strand
CATCGTTGAAGCGCGTCGAGGCGTTGGCGAGGACGAGGCTTGCGTCGACTTCGCGAATGAAGCGCCGGGCCTTGTCGTAATTGGTCGTGACGATGGCTTCCGTGTGATGGGAGCCGTGTCGCGCAATGTGCGAAATCGCACCATCGATGCCATCGACGACGGCCATCGAGAGGATGAGGTCGAGATATTCGGCGTCCCAATCCTCGTCGTTCGCCGCCTCGCATTCGTCCGCCAACTCCTGGACGGCGGCGTCTCCGCGAACGGTAACCCCCGCGCCCCGGAGCGCTGCGAAGGCGCGCGGAACGAACTCTGCCGCACAGCCCCGGTCCACGAGGAGGGTCTCCATGGCGTTGCAGACGCCGGGACGCTGGACCTTGGAGTTGAGGGCAATCGCCAGCGCCTGGTCGAGGTCGGCGTCCTCATCGACGTAGACGTGGCAGACGCCCTTGTAGTGCTGAACGACGGGGACCCGCGCGTGGTCCACGACGAAGCGAATCAGCGACTCACCCCCTCGGGGGATGATCAGGTCCACAAGCCGGTCGAGACCGATGAGCACGGTGGTCGCCGCCCGGTCGGTCGTCGGCAGGAGGGTGACCGCCGCCGTTGGCAAGCCCTCGGCCTCGAGGGCCTCGCCAAATATTCGGGCTATCGCCTGATTGCTCCGGAAGGCCTCTTTGCCGCCGCGCAGGAGCGTCGCGTTTCCGCTCTTGAGGCAGAGCGCGGCGGCATCGGCGGTCACGTTAGGCCGCGACTCGTAGATGATGCCGATCACACCGAGGGGGATCGTCATACGCCCAACCGTGAGGCCCGACTCGAGGGTGCGTAGCCCTTCCACATTGCCAACCGGGTCATCGAGGCGCGCGATTTGAGCCACCGAGTCGGCGACCCCGTCGAGGCGCTGCGGCGTGAGGCGCAATCGGTCGAGCATGGCCGACGTCATGCCATCGGCGATGGCTGCTTCGACGTCCTGCTCGTTGGCTACCAAGATGCCAATCTTGGCTTCGCCCCGGAGCGCGTCGGCGACGCGCACCAGAACGGCGTTCTTCCGGGCCGGGTCGAGGCGCGCGAGGACCCGGGACGCTTCCTTGGCCTCGGTCGCCAAGTCGGTCACCAGACGGCGGGTTTCGTCGCTTACGGTCACGTATTCGTCTCGTTCACTCGTTCTCAGGATAGCAGATCAATGCACGACCATGTCGTCGCGGTGCACTATCTCGTCGCCGCCGTATCGACCGAGGCGAGCCTCTATCTCACCGGTCCGGGCGCCGGCGAGGCACGCGATGTCCCGGGTGGAATAGCGCGCCAGACCCCGAGCGACCTGCCGGCCCTCGACGGTGACTATCTCGACCGCGTCACCCGCCTCGAAGTCGCCGCGCACCCCGATGACGCCGGCGGGCAACAAGCTGCGCTTGGCCTCCGCGAGCGCCCGGGCGGCCCCGGGGTCGACGATGATCGTCCCCTGAGCCTTGAGAGTGTAGGCGATCCAATGTTTGCGGCTCGGCAGCTTCGTACCGGCGGGCAAGAAGAGGGTGCCGACGTCTTCGCCGGCGAGCACCGCCTCGAGGGTGCCCTGAGCCCGGGCATCGGCGATCACCACTGGCACGCCCCGGTGCGTCGCCCGCCGCGCCGCCTCGACCTTCGAGCCCATGCCCCCGACGCCTGCGCCGCTCTTATCGGGCCGAACCAGAGACTCAGGGTCATCCTCGTCGGCGACGACGGTGACCCGCTCCCCAGCTGCATCGAGCAGCCCGTCGACGTCGGTGAGGAGGACTAGGAGGTCGGCGCCAACCAGGGTCGCGACCATCGCCGCGAGTTGATCGTTGTCGCCAAAGCGGATCTCCTCGACCGCGACGGTGTCATTCTCGTTGATGATCGGAATGGCCCCTTGGGCGAGGAGCGCGTCTAGGGCCGCCCGGGCGTTGAGGTAGCGGTCGCGGTCGGCGAGGTCGGCGTGGGTGAGCAGCACCTGCGCGACGTGCACCTCTTCGGCGCCATTGGCGAAGGCCCGCTCCCACGCGTGCATCAGCGACGACTGCCCGGCCGCCGCGGCGGCCTGCAGCAGAGCGATCGACCGCGGCCGGCCCTCGATACCGAGGCGCGTTGCGCCCAGGGCGATGGCCCCGCTCGAAACGAGCACCACGGACCGCCCGCTCGCCTGCAGCGCCGAGAGCCCCCGGGCGAGGAGGGCGAAACGCTCGTCACCTTCGAGCAGTGAGGTGGAGCCGACTTTGACGACGACGCGCTTCGCGTCGTTGAGGGTCCCACGCACGGAGGTCATTGGAGAGCGCCTTCTTCTTGGGCTGCTTGGGCGGCTGATTGGTGGGCGGCTGCGAGGTCTGAATCGAGGGCCGCCTCGAAAGCGCGGCAGAGGCCGAGAGCGATGGAGTCGGGGGCGGTCGCCGCCGCGTCCAGCAAGGAGTCGACGACACGCTCGGCCGGGCTCCGGTCTTCGCGGTCGAGGTCGGTCACGCTGCGCGCCGCGTCCCCGAGGGCCCCGACAAAAGAGCGCGGAGCGGCGCGCAGGGTCACGAGCACCGCCTCCACTTCGGCCGAGTCGATGGCGCGGCGAACGCCCAAAGCTTCCTCCGGGCCGAGGGGGCGTCCCTCGGGACCGCTGCGGACCAGGCGAAGGTAGTGGTCGAGGAGCAGGGCCGCGGCCCACATCGACAGGGCGTCGTCGAAGCGCGACGCGAGGCGAACCGGCGCAAGGGCCGAGGAGACAACCCCGGAGAGGACTCGACGGATGAGCCGGCGCTTCGGTCCGCGGCGAACGGGCGCCCCGGTGAGCACATCCCGGGCCCCACGACTGAGGCGAACCCCATGTCGTTCTGCGACCCGGCGCAGGGCCGCCCCCCGGGCCAATCCCGACAGGGCCTGGTCTACGAAAGGTACGGGGACAGCCGTCGCGAGGCCAACGGCTGCAGCATAGACCGCTACCCTGGGCGATGGCGGCGACGGGGCAGCCTCAGCGAGGGCATCGTCGCCGGTCGTCACCACCTCCGCGTTCCGGTCGTCCACGGCGCGCAGTCTACCCGCGGTGGGAGGCCGAGCACGCGGAGAATTCGCGACGAAACTCTCTTGGAAAGGAAAGGTCGGGGCAGCAGTAGTGTTAAGCTGGCGCCGTGTTGCTCGCTTCTGATCTCCCCCCAGCCCTGATCCGAGGCCTCGCGTTCGTCTTTGGCGCCGTGTGGGGGAGCTTTTTCAACGTCGCGATCTATCGGTGGCCCCGGGAGATGAGCGTCGTTACGCCCCCGAGCCACTGCCCGGCGTGCGGTGAGCCGATCCGCGCAGGGCGCAACGTGCCCATCCTCGGCTGGCTCTTCCTCCGGGGAAAGGCCGCCTGCTGCGGGGCGTCGATATCGCCCCGATACCCCCTGGTCGAGCTCGTCAGCGCCGTACTCGCGGTGGCCCTCGCCGAACGCTTCATTGTCAGCGCGTCCGCTGAGGTCCCGTTGATGGATGTCGCCATCGAAGCGCTCATCTATTTCGCCTTCGTCGGCGGTCTGGTGATCGCGAGCTTCGTAGACCTCGACTGGATGGAGATCCCCGACGAAGTCTCGCTGCCCGGCGCGGCCCTGGGGCTCGCCACAGTGACGCTGCGCGAATACCCGGGTGCCGTGGACGCCGCCCTCGGCGCCGGCGGCGGGTTCCTGCTGGTTCAGCTCGTCTTCGTCTGGGGCTACGAACGAATCCTCGGCCGACGCGGGATGGGAGAGGGGGATTCCAAGCTGCTCTTGATGATCGGCGCCTTCCTCGGCTGGCAAGGCGCCTTCTTCGCCCTCGTCCTCGGCGCCTTCCAAGGCCTCTTCGTCGCCGGCTTGTTCCTCGCAACGGGCCGTTCGATCGTGCCCGCCGGCTTGGCTGAACTCGAAGAACAGGAACGGAGCGAACGAGAAGACGGGAACGGGAA
>JAFDCW010000575.1 GCA_019312705.1 Deltaproteobacteria bacterium | reverse complement strand
CCATGACGGACCCGGCGCCATAGTACGACTCGCCGTATTGGCGCGGGCTATCGAAGAAACGCACGGTGTAGGTGCCGGCCCGGGGCAGCACGCAGCGGATGTCGAGGTCGCGGCCGTGGTGAACCCCACAATCGATCGGCTGGCCGCCACCCCGGGGTTCGGCGCGCACCATGAGCCAGTGACTCCCGGTACTGGTGACCTGCGCCAAGAAGTCTGACCGCGTGTCGACCTGCGAGCGGTCCGGGGACCGCAACTGAAACCCGTGAACATAGAAGCGGGCCCGGAGCATGGGCTGGCGGTTGAACTCGCCGCGGGTCAAAGGCTCGTTCCGAAGCTGCCAGCGAGGCTCCTCGGGGAAATGGCGGATGCCGAAGACCTCGGGGGGAGCGAGGAAGCCGTCCGAAGAGTAGCGTTTGGTGAAGACGGTGCCGTCGACGGATCCCGCCGCCCAGGTCGCGTCCATCAGGTACCACTGCTCCTCGAGGCGTATCGCGTTCCAGGCGTGGCCTTCGCCGGTCGGCTCGGTCTGGTCACCGACCCGTGCGTCGCCGACGACATAAACGACCTCGAGGTCCGCGGCCCGCCCGATGGCCCGCACCAACCTCGCGTAACCGGCGCAGACGCCGATGCGTTGCTGGAAGACGGTCTCGGCATCCTGAGGCGGATACCGCCCCACCGCGAGGGACGGCGCATCGTAGGCGACTCGGTCGGCCACGTAGTCGTGCACCGCCTTGGCGCGCTGAAAAGGGTCGGGCTCCTCGGCGGCGAGGTAGAGGCCTACCGCCCGAAGAGTACCGGCGTGAGCCTCAGGGAAGTCTTTGACGAGGGGGTGGAGGGCGGTCGCGAAGGGCCACGAGTGGTCCGGCTGCGCAGGCGCGCTGGGAGAGTCGGGGGACGTATCCGTTCCCGCTCCCGCTCCCGTCCCCGCTCCCGTCCCCGCGTCCGCTCCCGTTCCCGCTCCCGCTCCCGCGTCCGCGTCCGCTCCCGCTCCCGCTCCCGTTCCCGTCCCCGCGTCCGCTCCCGTTCCCGCTCCCGCTCCCGTTCCCGTTCCCGCTCCCGTTCCCGTTCCCGCTCCCGTTCCCGCTCCCGTTCCCGCTCCCGTCCCCAGCTCCCCGGGCAGGATGTCCGCGTCTTCGTCGAAGTCGTCGTAGGGGTTTTCGTGGGAGAATTCCCAGAGCCACGAAAGGCGATCCGCGGCACCGAGGAGGGCATCGCCGGCGGCCTGAAGACTCGGTGTCTCTTCGAACATCCAATCGCCGCGAGTCGTCAAGGCGGCGAAGACCGGCTTGGGGAAGAGCAGAAGGAACGAGGTGACGAAGAACGCGTTCACCAGGAAGGTGCGCAGGATCAAACGGTCCCAGAAGGTCAGGATGTGGTCCGGCGGGTCCTCCTTGCGACCACGCCGGAGAACCGCGATGCCCTCCCAGAGAAGGGGAAGGCCCGGGAAGAGCAGCGCCCCCGAGACCACCGCGAGCCAGATCGGACCGTTCTGATACGCCGCGAGGGACGAAGCCGCCCAGACGCCGGCGACCGGGATCGCGATCACCGTCGCCGTGAAGAGCCCTTTGAACAACAACACCGCGACGTGCGCGGCGGTGCGCAAGCGCGACATGGCCTAGCTCCCCGGCGGTCCTTCGAGGCGCCGGACGATGCTCACCGTTTCACCAGGTCGAACCTGGATGCGAATCGGGTCGGGGTCTCCCGGCGGCTGGCCAAAGGGGCGAAGCGAGAGGTTTTGAATTCCCTCCCGGAGCTGGAGCTGGATCGGCGTCTGCCCGAGGAAATGGCCCTCGTCGTCGTAGACGTTGGCCCACCCTCCCGGGGTGATGAGGTTGACCGTGCCCGCCCCGGCAACAGCGGCGGTGGGTGCCTCCTCCCCGGGAGTTCGAGGCGCGCCGACGACCGCCGAGGCGTTGGCCCAATCCGTTGAGTCGGGGCTGGGGTCGGGCGAGATGGCGGGAGGGGGAGTCGGCTGCCGGGTCACGCGCGGGCGCGGCGTCGGTCGCTGTCGTCGCTCGTAGGCCTCCTGGGTCTCGACCCAGGCATCGAGTTCCTCCCGGCTGCGAATGGTGGTCGGGGCGACACGAGCGCACGGAGGGGTTCGGTTGGGGTGGCAGAGCACGACGTACTCGCGGTCACCGTCGGCGCGCTCCTCGACGAAGAAAACCGCGTTCCCAGCCATGCCCGAAGGCGTATATGCGATGCGTGGGGCCGGCGCCGCGCACGCGCCGACGAGGACCGCCGGGGCCAAGAGCAGGAGGTATGTCAGGCCTCGTGGCATGCAACCGACCGTAGCACGAGGGTGCTCGAATCCAGCGCTACGGAGCCTCAGCGGTGACGGGACCGAATCACGTCGAGGACCGGCTGGACCCCTTCGGAGCGCTCGACCGTCGTGAGATTGACGCCACGTTCGACGGCGCGCAGTTCGATCTGACGCCCGATGGGTTGTTCTTCGCCCCAGAGCAGGGTGGTGGTGGTGGCCGGTAGAGTCTGCACGTAGTCGAGGACCTCGTCGACGCCGCCCACGGGCGCGAGGGCATCGATGATGACCACCACGGGGTCGAGGTCCTCCGTCAGCGCAGCGGCCTCCTTGGGGGTCGCGGCGTTCGCCACGTTAATCTGCAGTCCACCGAGGGACGCGCGCAGACGTATCGCGACACCCGAACTCTTCGAGAGCACGAGGACCCGGACCGGACCGGTACCCACGAAGATCTCCAAAGTCGGCCGACCCTCGACGGTGGGCCGCAGCCGACCCTCGACGGCGGCCTGAATAGCGTCCTCGATGTCGGCGATTACCTGGGCCGGGTCACCGTCGTGCAGGCGCCGACCAACGACGATTCGCAGCGGCCCGCGAACAAATGCGAAGAGCTCGTCGACCGACCGAGGAAGATGCTCGTTCGCGTCGACTTCGAGGGCGTCGAAGAGCAGCGCGGAAGCGGTCGTCGATTCGATGGCCTCCTCGAGAACCTCGCGGACGAGGAGCAGCCCCGATTCACCATCAAGTAGTCCCATGGCCGGGATTGTGACCACGACTGCCCTCCAGCGTCACGAAATACGCGCGACCGAAGCGGAATTATCGAGGAGAGGTATACTTCGCCATGGTCGAAACGAGGGTCCGAGAAGTGGCCGGTGACGAAGCCCCCCAGATCCCCGACCACTTTCGGGACGCGCCCTGGCGAAATACGTGGCAGCGCCGCGAATGCGTCTCCCTAGACGGCACTCGGATCGCCTACTTCGTGCTCGGGCGCGGCAAGCGGACCATCCTCTTGGCCAACGGCCTCGGGGGGCGGCTCTACGCCTGGGGCCCCCTCCTCGACCACTTCTGGGAGGACTACCGGCTGATCACCTGGGACTACCGGGGGCTCTTCGAGTCGGACACCCCCGACGCTCCCCGGCGCCTCGCCGTGACCCACCACGTCGAAGACGCTGCGGCTATCCTCGAGGCCGAGGGCGAAGACCGTGTCACGCTCTGCGGCTGGAGTATGGGGGTCCAGGTATCCCTCGACGTCGCCGCGACGCACCCTGACCGGGTCGCGGGCCTCGTCCTCCTCAACGGCACGTACGGCCACGCCATGTCGAGCGGGCTACAACCGCTCTTCGCCGTCCCCGCCCTACCCAAGCGCCTGCACGCCCTCGCCGAGTTCGCGCGCAAGAGGCCGGGGCTTTCCCGCTTCGTCGAGAGGTTCGCGCGGGCGACGGAAGTGCCCTCCGCGCTGATGTTCTTGCCCACCGCCGGGTCCCGGGCCCTCGGGCTCCGGCCGATGCTCGCCCGGTATCGGGACGACGTCCTCGGAGAGAGCTTCGAGAACTTCATGCGTCTCTTTCAGGAGCTCGACGCGCACTCGGTCTATCACCTGCTGCCGGAGATCGACGCCCCTGCGCTGGTGATTAGCGGCACCTTCGACATG
>JAFDCW010000574.1 GCA_019312705.1 Deltaproteobacteria bacterium | reverse complement strand
GAGGACGAATCAGAGGGCGGGTGCGGCTGTCCGTACGGGAGAGCCGCGGACGATGTTGCTGGCGGCGTTTCCGACGGAGGGTCACCTCCGGACGGGGATGTGATCGTGCACGACCGGGGGAGTACCGCGACCTACGACTACGTCGTCGTCGGTGGCACCGAGGGTGGCTCGATCGTCGAGTGGCTGAGCGACAATGGCTTCGCGGTGCCGGCCGACTACCAGGCGACGATCGATGAGTACGTTGCGGAGGACTGGCTGTTCATGGCCGCGAAGGTGAGCGAGGCCGGTACCGAGGGCACCCTCGCCCCCCTCGAGATGCACTTCCCGAGCTTCCCGGATGCTGCCGGTCGAGTATGCCGTCGTCGAGATCGACCCGGACGATCTCGCCGCGACTTCCTACGATACCAGCAACTACGCCGAGGTCTTCGACGCTGCGGTACTCGGGGACGACCCGACCTGGGTGCTCGAGTACACCAACGGCTCGTGGGAGCCGGATAGAATTCCCGACTGGTACACTGAGGCCGACGAGATGGCTAGCGAGGACCTCGTGGCGGCTGCCTACCTCACGGGCTTTGTCGAGCGCTTGGGCCTCACCGAAGGTCGTCTCACACGACTGCGTACTACGCTCGTAGGGGAGCACCTTGTGGACATGAGCCTGATGTCGGCACCGGAGCGGGAGGTTCGGTCTTCGTTCTCCGTGATGTGGGATGGGGCCGAACTGGTCGCTCCGCCGTCGCGCCCTCATCTCGGCGCGTTCTTGCTGTTTGTTCCCGTCGTGTTCGTGGGCCGTCGGAGACGTCGAGCCGCTCGCTAGGCTCTTGATGCGTCACCGCGGTCGCTGAGCCTGCGCGAGTGCGGCTGCGGTCTGGCAGCCGACGATCGCGGGGGCTTGCTGGATCAGGCTGTCGTCGCTGAGTGCTTCGACCATGAACAGAGCGAAGTCGATGCGACGGGTCATGTCGCCCGCCAAGATCGGGTCGCCCACGTGCTGGCTCCACACGGGCAGGCCTTGGCTCTCGCCTTCTTCGAGGTCGCTGCCCCGGACGACCGTCCAACGCGTGTCGCTGGCGAAGATTCGGCGGCAGGCCTCGACTTGGTCGTCGATGTCGATGGCGCGAAACAGGCGGCCGACCCAGCTTGCAGCCTTGACCAAGCGCAGGAACTTCCGCGTGTAGACGTCCTGTCCGTCGCGCGAGATGTGCCAGCCGCAGGAGAACACGAGGCGAGCGTTGGGCTTCGCGAGATCGAGCACCGCTTGGGCTGTGCCCGACGAGTATTGCTGCACGCCCCAAGGGACCAGTACCGTGAGAACGCCGTCACACCCTGCGACCGCGCGCTCGATCACGTTGCGGTCGTTGGTCGCCCCGGGAACGATCGTGATGCGACCCTCGAATCGCCCGAGCTTTTCGACGCTCTGCTCGCGGCACACGCCGACCACCTCGTAGTCCCGGTCGAGAGCGTGCTGCACCATGTACTGCCCCAGTTTTCCCGAGGCCCCGATGATGCAGACTCTCATCGGCTGCACTATGCCAGAGTCAGGCCCCGACATCACCGGCAGGAGCGATCACGCCCCGCTCGGGGCCACGCCTGGGTGCTACACTCCGCGCCATGGCAGCAGGACCGATCGACAGTCTCATCTACGCTCACAACGCGATCCGGTCCGAGGCCGGTGCGCTCGTCGAAGCGCTCGGCCACGCCAGTTCGCCGCAGGCCGCTGGCGAACTCGCCCCGCGGATCGTGTTTCTGCACGAGTTCCTGCGGATGCATCAGGAGGGAGAGGAGAAGGGGCTGTTCCCCGTCCTCGCGGAGGCCTTTCCCCACGTGCCCGACACCTACCTCTTCGACCACGAGCACGAGAGGGCGGCGACCGAGGAACTCGTCGCACTGGCGACGGCCTGCGCATCGGGGGATGTGGCAGCCTTGGCGGCGCTCCAGCATGCCCTCCCGATCTTTGCCGCAGCGGTCGCGGCCCACTCCCGCAAGGAGGACTAGTTGGTGGTGCCTCTCATCGCGGAGCGGTTTTCGCCCCCCGAGCAGGGCGCCATCGTCAATGACATCCTGAGCGCGATCCCCAAAGAGGCGATGCCGAAGCTCGTGCCCTGGATCGTCGAGCGTCAGAGCGTCGAGGACGCCGTGGCCTACGTCAGTGCCCTGCGGGGCGCGATGCCACCGCCAGTATTCGCGGCCGCGCGTGGCTGGATCGAGGGCGGTGTGGCACCCGAACGCTGGCGCGCCCTGGTCGAGCGAATCCCGGAACTCGCGAGCTGAGCACGACGCTCACCCCTCGACGACTGCGGCCGCGACCCCGCGTAGGTAGTTCGCTGCGGCTGCGTCGATACCGGCGTCGTAGCTGAGGCCGACGGGGCTTTGAGCGTACACGGTGTAGTAGAGGACTGCGGCCGCCAGGTACGATCCCAACGCAGACGGGTGGCTGCCGTCGCTCGACCAGAGGTCGGTGGCCGGGAACGGGGGACTGGGATCCGCACGAACCTCGAGCCAGGCGAGCCCGACCGGAGAGAGCTCGCCGAGGGTCTCGTCGGTATACATCTGGTAGCCGGCAGCCAAGGCTTCTTGGTGGCCCTCAAAGGTACAGACCAGGGGGTAGTACCCGCAGTTGCCCGTGTCGCCGTCGGTTCTTCCCCACGTCATGAAGTAGACCACGCGACGACTGGCATCGTTGGCTCGGATCTGTCCCGCGAGAGTCTGCGCGTGGGGCAGGCTGCCCGTGCGCACGTCATCGGGGCGCCAACCCGGTACTTGGCTCTGGTTTTGGAGCACGACCGCGTGCCACGGTCGGCTCGCGATTCGACCGGTTGTCGTCGCGTCGCTGGCGTGGTCCAAGAAGCGGTACCCGCCGGGCGCGCGTGATTCGAAGTTCGGACTGCATCCGGCCGCCGCTGCGAAGCCCGCCACCAGGTTCGCCAGGCCATTCGCACTCGTGTAGCTGTTGCCGACGAAGAGCACGTCATCCTGCGGGCAGGACATCACCGACGTCGTGCCCGTCGTGCCGGTCGTGCCCGTCGTGCCGGTCGTGTCGGTCGTGCCGGTCATGCCGGTCGTGCCGGTCGTGCCCGTCGTGCCCGTCGTGCCGGTCGTGCCCGTCGTGGGCGCGGACCCGGCCCCCGTACTGCCTGTGGTGCTCCTCGTCTGGGTGCGCCCGTCGGAGGTGGCGGTGTGGGTCTGGTCGCTCCCCGCGTTCCCGGTGTCCGTCGAAGAGCCGGTCTCGGAGTTCACAGGGGGTGGCGCGAGCGGCGGAGACCCCTCTCCGCACGCCAAAACGACCATCGTAGCCCCCAAGATGCACGAGAGGCGACAACGCACCCGCCGAGTATACGCCCTCCACAGGGCCCGGAGCACTCAAGGTCAGCGCGAGCCGTGGATATCGTGCGCCGACCCCTAGTCCGGGTCGCCGCTGCACCCGCAGGGATCGCGGCCGGTCTCGCGGGGCGTGTACTCGAGGGGGCGGCCGCGGGGATCGAGCTCGATGCTGCAGCAGGTTTCGAGCAGCCCGCGGAGCTTTCCCCGTGCCCGCTGGACCCGGGACTTCATGCCCGACACTGAGACTCCGGCCCGGTCGGCGGCCTCGGCCTGGGTCAGTCCCTCGAGGGCCGTCCAGCGCAGGGCATCGCGGAACGGGGTATCGAGGGCATCGATAAAGCCAACCAGACACGCCGACAGCTCCGTCGAGGCTGCGTCCTCTCCATCCTCAGGCTCAGCTTCGGACGGGTCCGGCTCGGCAGCGAGCCCCCGTACACGGTCACCGTCCGAGCGTGCCCGGCGGTGATGATCGGTGATCGCGTTTCGAGTGATCGCGTAGACCCAGGCGCGTGGGTCCTCTGGCGCCGTACCCTTCGACAGGCTTGAGTGCATCTTGAGGAATACCTGCTGCAGCAGATCGTGGGCTGCGGCCGGGTCGGCCACGCGGCTCAGGATGAACGCCAGAAGGTGGTCGTGAAACTCTCGCCAGAGGTGTCCCGTGTCCAAGGGCTTCATTCTAGTCTGTGTGTCCGGTGTTGCGGGTGCCAGTGGTTGCATGCTCCTAGAAGACGGCGCAACCGGCCGAAGGACGCAGCGCCCGACGCGCCGGCCGGTGGGCCCGTGGCCGGTCGGTCCGCCTGAGCACCTCGGCGCTACTCGAGGAGAGCTCGACCCTTGGCGATCTCACCGAGAACGTCGTTGGTGCCCACGAACTCGTAGATCGTGGTGCCGCGGCGGAGGAAGGTCTCGGGCGCTTTCATGCGACCGATCGAAGT
>JAFDCW010000573.1 GCA_019312705.1 Deltaproteobacteria bacterium | reverse complement strand
CAGGACTTGGTGCAGTTCCCGATGCCGTTGCACTCGCAAGTCTCACCCGACGAGCAGACACCGCCGAGGTCGTTACCGATGCACCCGGAAGCGAGCACCGAGAGCACCCCCGAAAAGACGATAGCCAGAACCTTCATTTTCAATCCCCCAAAGTCGAAGCACCAGTGAACCATGGGAGGGGCCGCACCGTCACTATCGCGCCGTCGATCAAAGGCATCGCGGCGGGTTCGTGCTAGAGCGCACTTCGCGATTCCCATGCCTATCTGGTTCAGAAAGACCCTGGCCGCGTTTTCGATCCTGATGTTCTTTTCCTCGGGCATCACGCTGAGCCTCTTGTTCTTTCCCCTCATCGCCCTCGTCACCTTCAGCCGCGAGCGACAACGCAGCTTCTCTACCTGGGCCCTCGCCACTTCGTATCCGCTCTTCCTGGGCTGGCTGAAGTTCTGGCACCTCATCGACTACGAACGCATCCCATTGCCGCCGGACCTGCCGAAGGACCGGGCGTTCGTGGTGGTCGCGAGCCACCCGACGCTGCTGGACGTCATCTTCTGCATGGGCTGGTTTCGGCTGCTCACGGTGGTGAAGGCGAGCTGGTACCGGTCCTGGACCCTGCGCTTCGTCACGCGCATGACCCACTACATCCCCGCCGCGGGGCTGCCCGAGGACGACGGCGACTTCGAGCCTTCCCTCGAGCGCATGGTCGCCCAGCTGAAGCTCGGAAGGTCCCTCATCACCTTCCCCGAGGGCACTCGGGAGCCCCACGGCAAGCTCCTGCGCTTCCACCGCGGACCCTTCGAGGTCGCGACGCGGGCCCGAGTCCCCGTCGTGCCCCTCTTCATCGCCACCGACAAGCCCTTCCTGCTTCGCGGCTCGATGCTGCCCACGGAGAGGATGACCTACACCTTCGAGTGGCTGCCCTTCATCGACTGCGCCGCCGAAGACCTCGAACCCGCGAAGCTGCGAAGCCGTGTGCACCGCATGTTCGAAGAGCGCCGGGCGCGGTACACGGAGGAGCTGAAGTCCGCCGCACCGGTGCTGACCGAAGGCCAGACCCCGTCCCCGGGCCGCTGATGCGCACCGTCCCCTCGCTTCGGCATGGCGACCGCTCGCCTCCGGCCTGAGGCCGCTCACCACAGCGAGTCGGGCAGAGGTGGCGTGGGTGGCTCAAGACGATGGCAGGAGGTTCTCTTGCGCGTATTGCTGATCAACCCGCCCCACACCGCCATCGGTAGCCGGATCCCCGATGATCACCTGCCGCCCCTCGGACTGCTCTCGATCGGCGGGCCCCTCGTCGATGGGGGGCACGAGGTGGAGCTCGTCGACGCCGAGTTTGGGCCGCTGTCCATCGATGAAATCGTGAGGCGTGCGGCCCAACGGCGGCCAGACGTGGTCCTTCTGGGCCACTCCGGTTCGACGTCGGCCCACGAGACGGTGGCGCTGCTCACCCGGCGACTTCGGGCGCGGCTGCCCAGCGCGCGCATCGTCTACGGGGGAGTCTTTCCGACCTATCACTGGCGGGAGATCCTCGAGGAGCAGCCGCAGATCGACGTCGTCGTGCGCGGGGAGGGGGAGCGCACGACGGCGAAGCTCATCGCAGCCCTCGAACGGGAGACCCCCCTGTCGAATATTGCCGGCATCGCCTACCGCGTCGACGGCCGACCCCGGGCCACCGCCGCTTCGCCGATCATCTCAGACCTCGACGAGTACCGCGTGGGGTGGGAGTTGATCGACCACCGGCGGTACAGCTACTGGGGCGGCAAACGCGCGGTCGTCGTGCAGTTCTCCCGGGGCTGCCCGCACCAGTGCAACTACTGCGGGCAGAGAGGCTTCTGGACGCGTTGGCGACATCGCGACCCGGTGAAGTTCGCCGCTGAAATCGCCCGCCTGCACCGGGACCACGGCGTCGAAGTCTTCAACTTCGCCGACGAGAACCCCACGACGTCGAGGCCCGCCTGGCGCGCGTTCCTCGAAGCACTGATCGCCGAGGGTGTGCGCCCCACCCTGGTCGGGTCCACGCGCGCCGGTGACATCGTGCTTTCTCCTGGGCATGGAGAACACCGACGAGGCGACCCTCGCCCAGATTCGCAAGGGCGGCACCACCACCAAGGACCGCGAGGCGATTCGGCTACTGCGCGAGCACGGCATCCTCTCGATGGCGACCTGGGTCGTGGGCTTCTTCGAAGAGACCGAGGGCGACCTGGTGCGTGGTCTCCGGCAGTTGCTTTCCTACGACCCCGACCAGATCCAGGCCCTCTACGTGACCCCCCATCGGTGGACTCCGTTCTTCCGCCAGAACGGCCAGCGCGAGGTCATGGAAGAGGACCGAAGAAAGTGGGACTACAAGCATCAGGTGCTCACGACACGGCACATGGAGCCCTGGCAGCTCTTCGCCTGCGTCAAACTCATCGAAGTGGCGGCCCAGATGCGCCCCCGGGCCCTGTGGCGCGTGCTCACCCACCCCGACCCGCGGATCCGCCACGCGATGCGCTGGTACTACCAGATGGGGCGCCGCGTCTGGTTCCACGAGGTCCGGGAGTTCCTGGCCAAACGACCAGCCTCGAAAGACGGCCCGTCACTGGTCGAGTTTTGGGGACCTCCCGGGGATGCCTTCGAGGAGTCGATGGAGGTTCGCCCCGGAGTGCGGAGGATGGCCCTGCCCATCGCGGTCTGACGCCAATCGCGCCCACGCACGCCATCCGGCGCACGTGCACGCGATTGGCCCAAACGAGTCCGCTGGGGTTTTGGGGACGCGAGGTTGCCTAATTGTCTTACCGTTGGCCCCGGGGGGCGCGCTCGGCGACTGACGCAATTGAACGACATTGGATGGTGAGTGGGGGGTAACCTCCCGGTCGTGCCCCGCCAGGCGGTGATCGTCATCCTCGCTGTCGTCCTTTGGGCGCTCTCCCCGGAGCCAGCTCTGTGGGCCGCCGCGGCGGCGTATCTGCTCTCGTGGGCTCTGGTGAACGGGCTCTTGGTCTGGAGGCGCGATGCCCTCGACTTTCAGGTCAACCGGGTGGTGCTGGTCGCCTTGGTCGCGGCCATGCTCGTCCTGCCGGCGCGCACCCTCTGGGCCCGCTACGGCGCCCTGGTCGAAGTCGAGACGCTGACCGGAATCCTCTCTCGGAGCGCCGAGCGCTACCACCTCGAGCGCACCCCGGCGGTCTTCCCGCGCATGGTCTTCTCGGACCACCCGCAGCTCTTCTATGTGCACGCCCCAGGAGCCGCATCGGCCTCCCTGCAGCTCGGCCCCGATGCGCGCCCGATCGACGGGACCGCCCTTGGCCACGGGCTCTTCCGCGTGCGCTACGACCCCCGGCGCCACGGTGAGGCGAGCGCCACGGACGGACCGGTGCAAGCGTTGCTCACCGTCGACGGGGCGACCACCGAACGGGAAATCCGACACGTGCGGCCCCTACCCCACCCGCGGTGGCTGCGGGCATCACCGAGCCGTTTGCTTGCGGCGACGACGAGCGAAGAGAGCGACGAGGTCATCGTCGTGAACCGCGAGGGCCTGGTGCGCCGAGTCACGGTCGACGATGGCCCGGCGGACTGTGTCTTCCTCGACGACCACCGCATCGCGGTAAGCCATCGTTTCAGTCCGGACGTTCTGGTCATCGCCGTCGAGACGGGTGAAACGCTCGGGCGCGTGCCCGTCCTGCCGCACCAAGGCCACCTCGCTGCGTCGTCGGACGGATCCACGCTGGCGGTGGTGGTCGGCGGAAAGGACCCAGGGGTATTCGTGGTCGACGCGGCCGCGAGGTCCGTGCGCGAGTTCGTGGCGGGGGACGCGGACTGGATCGCGTTCGGTGCGAATGCCGAAACCCTCATCGTCTCTTCGCGGGGCGCGGCGACCCTCGAGAAATGGGTCTTTGAGGGCGGACGCCGGCGGGTGAGCCGCCTCGACCTCGGCCGCCCGGCGATCTCACTCACCGTCGACTCGGAGGTGGGGCGAGCCATCGCCGTCACGACCGACTACCGCGGCGATGGCGAGCGGCACTTTGGCAACCACTTCGTGCAGGACCAGTTGCTCACCGTCGATCTCGCAAGCTTCGCGGTCGTCGACCAGACCCGGACCGCCCTGCGCACCCCTCGCCAGGGCAGCGCCGGCGACGTCGACAGCGGTCTGTCCCCCCTCGGGGTCGACGCGCTCGCCGGCGGCGCCGTGCGCGTCGCTTTCGCCGGAAGCGACGAGGTGGCCCTTCTCCGCGGCGCTGGGGACCCGAGGCGCGACGTCCTGGCCACCGCCGACATCCCCCTCTCCGCTCCCCACGGCGTCGCGACCTTTTCGGACGGCTCCTTCGCGGTCACCTCCCCCAGCGACGGGCGCATCGGGGTCTTCACGGCGTCGAACGAGCTGCGCACCCTCGTCGCCCTCGCCCCCGATGACCAGGAGCTGCTCGCCGAGGCCCCCGAAGCCCTCAAGAGGCGAATGGGAGAGCGCTCCTTCTACGAGGGCACCCGCGCGGGCATCGCCTGCCAGAGCTGCCACCCCGGCGGCGGCACCGACCGCGTAATGCGCAACATCGGAGGGCGACGCTTGGGGCCGACCCTATCGGCCCGGGGCCTCGCCGGCACGGCGCCGTTTCTTCGGGACGGAAGCTATCCTCGGCTCCGCGACCTGAACCACCTCGCCGAGACCCTCTTCCGCGGCTACCGGCGTACACGCCCGGGGCGCCCGGAGACCCTCGAGGCCTACGTCGAGGCCCTGCCCCGGGAACCGAGCCGCGCGCTCTTCGTCGATCAGGACCGGGACACGGGCCGGGAACGCCGCGGCGTCGATGCTTTCGTCGGCGCCGGGTGCCCCACGTGCCACTCCTTTCCCGCCTTCACCAACCTCAGCCAGAGCCCCCTCGGGGCTCTCTTCCCGGGGCGCTCGGAAGTGCTCGGCGCCGACACGTCCCTCGACGTGCCCTCGCTGCTCACCGTGGGCCGCGGCGGCCCCTTCCTGATGGACGGCCGCGCCGCTTCCCTCGAGGCGGTGCTCCGGGATGAGAACCGCGACAACCGCCACGGCAATACCCGGGCCCTCGACGACACGGAGTTGTCCGACCTCATCTTCTTCTTGGAGGCCCTGTGAAGAAGCGTCGCCACCCGTGGTCTGCGACCCGGATCACCTTTGCGGCGGGAGCCGCGGCGGCCGCCGCTGCGGTGGCCTACGCCGAGAACGGAGCCGGCGCGTGGGACTCGCTTTACTGGCATCTGCTCGCGCGCAGCACGGGATGGTGCGCAGTCGGTGCGCTCCTCCTCTCCCTCACGTGCTCCCCCGCACATCGACTGTTGCGACGTTTGCCGAAGGCCCAGCACCACCCCGCTGTCACGGCGCTTCCTCGCCTGCGCCGGTCCCTCGGCCTGGCCTCCGCCATCTTCGCCGCGGCCCACGCCGTCGTCAGTCTGCTGGGACCCCTCGACGGCGCCCTCCCGGCTGTCGTGACCTGGCCCTTCCTCCGGGCGGGACTCGCGGCCCTGGCAATCCTGGGCCTGCTCTTTTTGACCTCGTTCCCCCGCATGAATCGTTTCCTGCGCATCCGGGCCTTCAAGGCCTTGCATCGGGTCGCCCACGGCGCGTTCTTGCTCGTAGTCCTCCACCTCGTCCTCGGCCCCTACGCCCCACGGACGGCGGTCGTCGGCGTCGCCGTGCTCTACGGCGTGCTCGGGGCGGTGCGCATCGTGCCCTGGTTGTCCGAGCGGGCGTTTGCTTCCTCCTCGCGGACGAGCAGTTAGACTGGCCAGAGCGCGAACGAAAGAGCCGGGGGATGACGAGCGTGCCGCGAAGGCTCACGGCGCCCCCGAGTCACTCTTCGGACTCTTCGGACTCTTCGGACTCTTCGGGATCCTGGGGCTCCTGCGGCAACTCGGGGGTCGCGACGCCGAGGGGGAGCGGGTCCACGGGGTCTGGGAGGTGTAATTCGATGGGTTCGGTGACGGGGAGGGGCGGAGGACCGACAACGGAT
>JAFDCW010000572.1 GCA_019312705.1 Deltaproteobacteria bacterium | reverse complement strand
TGAAGGCCACGGTCCACTGGCGGCCAACGCCCTCGCTGATGACGTTGCCGGATGTGTCGACGATGTCCGACGGGGCATCGTCGGACATGTCCGCAGGATCGATGAGATCGAAGGCGAAGGACCCGGTGAGCTGAATCAGCTGGTAGTGAAACTGGAGCCCGAAGTTGAGCCGCTGTCGATTCATGCGCAGGCTGTCGTACGTCTCGTTGTTTTCGTAGTCGAAGCCAGACCCGGTGCACACGGTGCCGGGCTGCGAAGGGTCGGGGGCGCACTCACCGAAGGCATCGGTGCCCGGGGTCAGATCAACCAGCTCGCTGTCCGCGAAGATGAAAGCCATCTGCCAGGCGGCAAAGGGGGTGAGTCGCGCCGTACTGCCAAGAACGATGGGCTTCGAGATGATCACGTCGATGGAGGGCACCGTCATGTTGAATTCGGAGTCGCCGACCAGAGTATTGACCGCCGCGCGAACGGCGACATCCGGGAACCAGCCTCCCACGCCGGTGCGGAAACCTTCGAAGATCGCCCAGTGGACCTCGAGGGACCAGGCGAAGAGGTTGGTGCCGAGCAGGTAGGAGAAGCCCGTGCCCAGCTGAAAGCCGAAGGGGAAGGCTTTGCGCGCCATGAGCCGTGACCAGAAGAGCGTGCTCGGGGCGAAGCGGTTGCACCCAATGCCGGTCGAGATGGCCCGAGTCGGGTCGTCTTGGTCGACGCAAGAATCGGCGCCGGCATTGGGATCTCCCTCGGTGCCGAGGCGCCAGTGGTTGCTGTTGCCGTTGATGCTGGTGACCCAGCCTTCGACGGCGAGCTCGAAGCCGCCATAGCCCACGGTGCGGGCCGGACTGAGCACCACCGGAATCACCGACCCACCAAGCTCCGCCATCTGGCGGGCCCAGCAGCCCGTGTGGTCTCGATAGGAGGGGCGACCCATCGCGTCGACCCCTAAGGTCGGCCGACAGGGAACGTCCACGGGGTTCGCCGAGAGATCGAAATCAGGGTCGTCGTTCGCTGTCCGAAACCGCGACAGGGCGATATCGCCGTCTCCAGCCTGAGCCACGCTCGATGCAAGGCCAACCAGGCAGAAGCCGAGGGCGGCACCGAGAAGCGTTATGGTGGATAATAGGCGAAGCACGGCTGTTCAATCCGTCGGCCGAAGCTATCCTCCCGGCCCGCCGAACGTCAAGAAGCTCTCGGAATCCTTGCAGATGCCTAGCGGAACCAAGCTGCGCGCCCGTCCCCTCTCTCCGGCTTTTCGGGTGGTCCTCGTCGAGCCCGAAATCCCCCCGAATACGGGGGCCGTGGCCCGAACCTGCGCGGCAACCCAGAGCCCCCTGCACCTGGTGGGGCCCTTGGGCTTCCGGATCGATGCCCAGGCCGTGCGGCGGGCGGGGCTCGATTACTGGCCCTTGGTGGACCTGCACCGCCACGACGATCTGCAAGGGTTCCGGGAAGCCCACCCCGACGCCCGTCTGCACCTTTTCACCGGGAGCGCGACCCGAAGCGTCTACGAGGCCGATTTCGAACCCGGGGACGCCCTGGTCTTCGGCAAGGAGTCCGTGGGGCTCTCCCGGGAGCTCCTCGAGGCCCATTCGGACCGAGTCTGGGCCATCCCTACGAGCGGGGCGGTGCGCAGCCTGAACCTCTCGAACGCCGTGACCCTGGTGGTCTACGAGGCCCTGAGACGGGTCGGGGCCTGGCAGGAGACCTTCACGGCGTGAGGGCGAGGCCGGACCGTGGCACAATGCAGGCGCTTCCCACGATCATGCGCCACACCATCGTCCGCCCCTTCTTGATCACGGCTCTCGTCTGCGCAATTGCTGCGTGCGGCGACGACGCTCCTGCCTCGGACTCCGGCGTTAGCGACTCGGGCATGGACGCGCCGGACTCGATGGACTCGGGCCCCCCGGATGGGGCGATGGACGCCGGCACCGACGCCCCGCCGGACATCTGCGACGAGATGGGCCTCGAGCGTCGGCCCTTCGACGAGGACGCCTCCGGGACCACGTTCGGCACCGCCGCCGGGGACTTCACCGTGGAGACCAGCGACGGACCGTTCCGACTGAGTGACGCCTGGTCCGGCTGTGAGAGCTACGTCTTCCTGAACTACTTCGACTCGGTCCCCGGCGATCAGCTCTGGAACTCCTTCGCGGATCCGCTCTTCGAGCGCTCGAAGGGCAACGTGCACTACTTCTTCTCCACCTACGAAACCACGCCGACCGCCGTGGCGGTGCGCATGGACGCGATGCGCGCCAACGTCGAAGAGGCGTTTTCATTCATGACTCCCGAGGACGTGGCCTTCTGGCAACCTCGAGTCCACTACCTCACGACGTCGATCCGCGATGTCGAGGGAAGCCTCGGAGACCTAGTCCGCGGGGAGACGACGGTGCAATTCGCGATCGGCATCGACCGCGCCCAACACTTCGACCCCGTCGGCTCCCTATCGGAACTGACTCGCAGCGGCTTCCTCGCGCGCCTCGGCATGGCCGCCTACGCGTCGCGCTACTACGACTACCGATTCGACCTCGACGAACGCCTCGCCCGCGAGTCCGCTGACTCGAGCGTCACGGTGGTGACGGTGATGGACGAAACCGGGGTCACTGACCGGGAGTTGGACCAAGTGGTGACCCTGCCCGCTGCAGACGTCATGGCAACCTTCGATTCCCTGGAGGTGGACGTCGAGATCGAATGCCACGCCGGCTCCGGAGATTGCTCCGAGTGGGACCGAATCGCCGCGATCTTCTGGTGCACCGATGGCTCCTGCGCCGAGCGCCGGGAGCTCGTGCGGTGGATCACTCCCTACTCACGCCCCGGCCGACGCCGCTGGGCGATCGACGCCACGCCCATGGTCGGGCTGCTCGCGGCCGGGGGCGCTCAGACCTTCCGGGTGGTCATGGGGCCGACCTGGGAGAGAGCGACGGAGCGGGACGTAGCCATTCGCCTGCACCTCGGCGCCCGCGGTGCGCCGAATCGCCCGATCGGCGCCGACCTCGCATTCCGGGGCGGCCCCTTCGACGCGGCCTACGACGACCTGCACCCGCCATATCGCTTCACTCCCCCCTCGGGAACCACGCGAGTCGAGCTCGTCACCCTGGTCAGCGGCCACGGCCAGACGGACGGCGACAACTGCGCCGAGTGGTGCAACCACGAGCACGAGATGCGGGTCAACGGCGGCGCCCCGAGGCGCATCGACTTCCCGGATATGGCCGGGGAGGCCCTGGGCTGCGCCGCCCTCGTCGACGAGGGCGTCATCCCCGGACAGTATGGCAACTGGGCGCCGCTCCGGGCGGGGTGGTGCCCAGGCTATCCCGTAGAGGCCCAGCGCATCGACGTCACCGACGACGTGACCGTGGGCTCGGAAAACGAACTCACCTACACTGCGACCTTCGAGGGCGGTGCCCCCCGGGGCGGCAGCATCGATTTGTCGACATACGTCGTTTACTACCAGTAGCGCCCGGAAGAAGCGGTCGTCTTGACCGAGTCCTCTCGTATGCGACCCTTGGGCCCTCTCGTGCCCCCGCGGGAGCATTCGAGGAGTCACGTTTGCCGAGGTCTCTGCTGCGTCGCGTCTGGGCTGCCTCCATCGTCGCCGCGCTGATCGGTGCCGTCGGAGGCACCGTCGCAGGCCGCGCTGACGCCGAAGATTCGCGCCAGGCCCGAGCCACTGGGGAGAGCCCGGAAGACGCGGAGGACTGCAACGACGCCATCCCCGAGGAGGTCATCGCCGCCCTCGAAGAGATGGCCGGCCCAGACGACGCCCTGGCCGAGGCTGGGGGTGACGGACTCGACGACCGCTCTTCATCCCGACCGGGGCGACGTCCCGGGCGCGGTGCGGAAAGCGCCAACGACGGCTGGATCATCGACTCCAGGACCGCCGTCATTGAATCGCCGATGCCCGACTCATGGCTGCCGCGCGGTCGCCGCTGTG
>JAFDCW010000571.1 GCA_019312705.1 Deltaproteobacteria bacterium | reverse complement strand
ACCGCGAGGGGGCCGCCGGTGCGAGGCAGCCCAGCCCGCTCCATCGCAGGGAAGAGCATGCCCTCTTCCTTTTGGTGATGAGCGCCATCGGAATAGAGCCGAATGAACTCGAGCAGCTCGGTCGCGTCCTGGTCGCGCGGCAGCTCTCCACGATCGGCGGCGAAGGCCATTACGGACAAGACGTCGAGGGCGCGCAAAATGACGTCGTGCTCTTCCCGTAGGATTCGAATCGCCTGCAAGACAACCTCCTGACCCACCGGGTCGCCAAGGCACATGGGGTCAACCCGGTGCCGGCGCATTGACGGGGATCAAACGTGGTGACGGGCCCAGCGCTTCTCCGTGCGCCGGCTCACACGTCTTCAATCGGCGGTGGTGGCTTCGCCGGTCGACTGAGATGATCGCGGAATGCGCCACTTCCCGATCGTTGCCCTTGGACTCATCGCACCCCTCGCCCTGCTCTCGGCGTCCTGCAGTCCGCCGTGGACGGTGATCGTCAAGAGCGGCCCTCCGTCGGCCCTGGCCGCGGTTCAACAGTTCAGCGTCGCCGCAGACCGGTCGCAGATGATGGTCGGAAACCACTCGCTCAACGACGAGCTCGCGGACCGTGACCCGGCGGAACAGCAAGCCTTGCTCGAGGCGATCGCGGGTATGGAGACCAGCTTCGCTGCGGGCTTCTCGACCGAGTCGCGTATGCCAACGCTGCCCGCGACCACCGCTCCGATGCCCAACGAAGCGCGCATCACCATCCGGTGGACCTACGTCGACCCGGGCAAGTACGTATTCGTCTATGCGCGCGATTCAGTCATCACCGCCCGCATCCTCTTCACGGTCGGCGCAACCGTCGTCGACGAGATCGAGATCACCCGAAGCGTCGACGCCAACCGTCGCCAAGGCTCGATCGTGGAACGCCTGAACATCGGCGGTGACACCATCGGCCGCCTCACCGGAAAGTACGTGGCCCAGGTGCGCGCGGGGGGATGAGCCACTCTTGCGTGATCGTGCGTCCAGGGACCCGCGGTCGCGTCACGAAAGCCGCGCGAGAGCCCCCAACGCCGCGCGAAGCACGCACTATTCCCCGGCACGGAGGTTGCAACCGTTCTCCCCTATGGCTCACCGCTCCGCCGTCGCCTTCCTCAGTCTCGCCGCAGTCCTCCTGATGGCGGCCGCCCCGTCGTCGGCCTCCGCGTGTTGCGCGGACATCCTTCGGAAGACCCCGGTCGGCTGGACGACCGAGGGCACGCTCCTGATCCGAGCGTACGAAAGCTCGGAATGCGAGGGCCGGTCGACGGCGGAGATCCACAGCCCCGGCAACTTCACGCCCGATTCACGCTTCGACCTCTATGACGAGGGACGGCGACTTCGCGCACGAGACGAGGCGCTGCTCGTCAACCCCTGGGAGCTCGAGTCCGAGTCCGAGTCCGTGGACGACGACGACGTCGACCTCGACGTGATGCCGGCCCGCCTGACTCAGCGCTTCGCCGAGCCGGTCCGAGGCCTCTGCGCTTCCGACTTATACGTGCAAGCGACCCCCACGCCGGGGGAGCCAGCAGACATCTCGCCCTGGGACTCGACGGTACGGGTCACGGTCTCAGTCATGACCGACGACGGTTTCACGGAGGTCGCCCGCGACCTGGAGGTCCATCGCATGAATGGTCACGAATACTCGTTCTCGGTGCTGCCTTCGCCCGACGGCGTGCATGCCGTCCTGGGGCTGCACCTCGAGAACAGCGACGAAGTGGGCGATGAGCTGCGGTGGGTGCGATTGCCGGAGAACATGACCTCGTCCCTGAGCGCCCAAGCAGGCTGCACGACCGGCGCGCTCGCCGTACCCTCGACCACGGTGGTCGCCGGGCCGGACCCCGAGGAAAGCACGTTCCTGCTGGAAGACGCCGTCCGCTGGCACGCCGACGATGCATACAGCGGCGGCACCGCAATTCCACCCAGCCTCCTCGGCGCCATCCTGTGGAACGCGCCCAGCAATGCGGCGTTCCGCGGATACGTCGTCGAAGCGCTCGAAGAAGCGGGATACGACGCCGTGGCCCGCGAGGTCTCCGCCGACCTGCCCCCGGGACCGCGGCCGTCTCTTGCCGACGTGGTCGTCGAGCCCAGGGCTCCCGTCGACGTCCCGCCTGTGCCTCTTCCCGCCCCCGTGCTCGCCCCGAAGGTCGTGCCCAACGCCTTGTCGGCAGAGGTTGCGGGGCAGCAGGAGATGTATTGCGAGGACGGCGGCTGCTCCGCTCTGGCGCCCGCCCAATACGGCGGCGACGCAAGCGTCGGTCCAGAACCCTTCGCTCCCGCGTCCTGCAGCGGCGTTCCGGGCCCAACCGAGGACCAGCCCCTGCGCGGCGCCGCCCTCCCCGCGCTCTTCCTGGTGCTGGGCCTCGGTGCCGTCACGGCTCGCCGCAAGGGGCGTTGACCGCTATCTGAGGCCGTGCTTCTTCGCTAAACGCGACCGGAGCAAAACGCAGCCAACGATGAGGGCCCCGTCGTATCAGCGAGCGAGGATGGCATCGATGACCCCCGGAACCTCGAGGTCTCGGAAGACCTGGCTGGGCCCGGCGGCGCGCAGCTCGTCGAGGGTGTGACCGCCGGTCCCCACCGCGACGCATTCGGCCCCCATGCCCTCCGCCGCCACGACATCCCGCGGCGTGTCGCCGATGACGACGACCCGGCAGGCGTCGAGGTCGGCGCCGAGTCGCTCGGCGCCCCGTTCGGCCCCCCGCCGGAGGAGAGCCACCCGGTCCTCGGCGTCCGAGCCGAAGCCGCCAAAGCCGAACCGTTCACTCAAGCCCGCGCGCCGAAGCTTGATGCGCCCGCCGGCCTCGACGTTGCCCGTGCCGAGACCCACGGCCACCCCGGTAGCCTCGAAGACCACCCCGAGCACCGCTTGGACCCCGGGGAGGACCCGATAGCCATCAGCCTTCGCCACTTCGTCCGGAAGGACCGAGAGGTAGGCGGCAAGGATCTCTTCGATGGTCTGCATGTCGAAGAGGCGACCGACGTGCTCGAGGCCGGCGCGCAGAATGCCGAGGTCGGTCATACCGCCAAAGCGAAAGTCGGTGAAAACATCCGCTTCGCCGGTGACCTCTTCGAAGGCCCTGGCCATCGAACGGCGACCCGCCCCGCCGGTAATGACGAGGGTCCCGTCGATATCGAATAGGAGAACGGTGGGACGCATGGGCCTCGGAGTGTGTCAGCGCCCGCCGAGGGCGTCGACCCGCTCCTGGGCCCGGGCCGCGGCGGCGGGGTCCCGGGAACGGACGACCCTGATGTACTCCCGATAGATCCGCACCGCCTCGTCAGCCCGGCTCTCGATTTCGAGACAGATCGCGAGGTCGAAGAGCGCACCCTCGTGGCGGGCGTTGCGAGAGAGAGCCTGATGGTAGTGGGGTATGGCCTCTGCGCATCGCTCGGCGCTGCGCAGCGCGATGCCGAGGTTGAGGTGCATCTGCCAGTTGGCCTCGAACTGGTCGATGGCCTCACCGAGCAAGATGATCGTCTCCTCGTAGCGGCGCGCGTTGTTCAGCGTGACGGCGAGGTTGTTGATCAAGTCCGGGTCGTTCGCGTTGACCTGGAGTCCCCGGCGGTAGGCATCCATGGCGAGCTCGCCGTCACCGGTCCGGCGATAAGCGAGGCCCAGATTCCCCCAGCTCGAGGCGTCCGATGGGTCGAGCTCGACGGCCTGCGAGAGGGGCGCGACGGCGGCGGCCCACTGACGCAGCCGGAGGTGTATCGCGCCCTTCATCGCCCAGCCGTAGGCATTGTCGGGCTCGATGCGAGTTGCTGCATTGAAGCAACCGAGGGCGGGGCGCAGCCTGCCGAGCTCGCGATAGAGGCTGCCCGCGGTCAAGTGGGCGGCCGCGTAGTTCGACCGGGCCCGAATGGCCGCCTGGGCCTCGACAAGAGCCTCCTCGAAGCGTCCGGCCCGCTT
>JAFDCW010000570.1 GCA_019312705.1 Deltaproteobacteria bacterium | reverse complement strand
AAAAGGTCCCTCGGAGACCACCATCTCAGCCGAAGTTCGCCCGTATTAGGTCAATCAGGCGTGGGCGGGGGTGCCTCCAGCGGAAGTAAGAGCGTCCGGCCCCGGCGCCTCCTCCGGTACCCACGACATCATCCCCGCCCCTCACAGCGCCAACTCCGCTAACCGCGTCACAAAGCCCCTGGAGCTGGAGGCACCCCCGCCCACGCCGTCATCGCGCTCAACCGTGTTCCATTCCGCCGCCATGGCGCTCAACCGATTGCCGCGACAGCTAGTCCCGATCGCCCCGCAGCAACCACGCATGTTGCTCGAAGCGCATGGCCTCGTGCAGCACCTGATCGACGGCGAGGACGGTGAACTCGTGGCGCACGGCGAGCTCTAGGGTGAATGGGGACTCGTGCTGGCATCGCACGAAGAGCTTGGCGGCGGGCCACCGGCGGCGCAGATACATCGCACCTTGGAGGTTCACCTTGTCGTCGTCGCAACCCAGGACAACGACTGGCGGCACCTCGTCGTTGACGATCTTTTCCCGAACCGACTCCCATATCTTCGGGTCGAGGACGTCGCCCTCGACCACCTCGGTCGGGCACTGGTGCTCCGTCGGTACCTGGTCCCGGAACGAGCGGGCGAGGGACTCGGCGTTTCGGTCGACGATGATGACCTCACTCACCTCTCGCTCGGCTTGGGCCTCGAGGAACTCGAGGATGGTCTGACCGAAGCGCCCAAAGCCGACGATGACCACCGTGTCGAGGGGGTCGGTGCCGGCAAAGCTCGCCCGTAGGTGCTCGTTGTAGAGGTGGCGGGCCGCGAGACGGTGGCGGTTGAAGACCCGGACCCTGGGCGCGTCGTTGCCATTCACCATGCGCACCGCGCGCTGCATGGCGATGTCACTGACGTGAGCCACGACGCTGAGGTCCGGATACTAGAGCGCCGTGGCCCAGGCGGCTTCCAGGTTGAGCAGGTCGTCGTCGGTCAGAAACGCGATCGCCTCCGCGTCGGCGAGGCCGAGGTGAGAGAGGGCTCCACGGAGGCGAATATCACCGGCCATGAAGCGGGCGCCGAAGCGTCTGCGCGCTTGGACCACGTTGGCGCGCGCGAGGTCCCGGTCGACGATGACGATGCTCCGCCGAGGCTCCCGCTCCCGAAGCGCCTCGACGAAGCCCATGCCGACCTGCCCGATGCCGACGACCACGACGTGATTTCTGAGCCCGATGCGATCGAGCCAACGGGTACCGAGGACCCGCATGAGCCCTTCGATGACCGCGCTAGCGGTGATGGTCGGCGCCGCGAAGTAAGCAAACCATAGGATGCGGCGGGCGAAGTCGGGCCCGCCTTCGGGCGTCCCGAGATCCATGCCGCCGAGGACGAAGAGCCCGAGGGAGTAGTAGAGGTGTGTAAGCCGATGGGCGGCCGGCATGCCGCTCCGGTCGGAGACGTCGACGCCGGCCGCAAACGCGTACATCGAACACGCGAGGACCACGAGCACGACCACGACGCGAAAGGTCCAGCCGAAGGGCGACTGCTTCACACCCCGGAGGGTAGCCGAGGCGGCGGCGACGGAGCGGGGATATTGTCACGACATCGGGGACAGAGACCTACATGCCCCCCGGTGCGGCACCAATGGTCCCTGGCCTGCGATAGACACATACCTCGAATGAGGTACGTTGAATCATGCTCAGAATCGCGCCTTCCGTATTGCTCTTCGTAATTCTCTCTGCGGGCCTCGGCTGCGACGGCTGCAGCGACTCGCCGGACCCGACGGGTGATTCTTGCACCAGCTCGGCGGACTGCACCGGCGACCAGACCTGCGTCGACAGCGTATGCGTCGGACGCGACGGCGGCCCCGCGGTCGATACGGGCCTCCCGCCGATCACCGGCGACTGCATCGACGAAGACGGAGACCGCCTCGGCGTCGGCGCAGATTGTGACGGCCCCGACTGCGACGATACGAACCCGAACCGGGGCGGCGCCGAAGTCTGCGACATGGTCGACAACGACTGCGACGATGTCGTCGACGAAGGTTTCGAGCTCTGCGCGGGCTGCACCCTCGGCTGCGAGGTCGATGGCCACCCGGGCTCCGGCGGCTTCATGCCTGACGACATGAACTCGGACGGCGTAATCGTGGACGACGACGGCGCCCTCACCCTCGGCCGAGAGGTGAGCGAGTCGTTCGCCGTTTGGGTCGCGAATACGAACGAAGGGACCGTGTCGCGCCTCGACAGCCGAACGAATGTGGAAACCGCCCGGTATCCGACCGTCGGTTCCATGGCCCCCGCCGGCACGCGGCCCGCCGCCGAGGCATGTAGTACGACCGCGAATACGGGCAACTGCCCGTCCCGGACGGCGGTGGATCAGAACTTCGATGCATACGTCGCCAACCGCGCGTTCGGCCATCAGGGGTCGGTCACCAAGTACGCCAACAGCGAAGATGACTGCGTCGACCGAGACGCCAGCGGTACGATCGAAACCAGCCGGGACCTCAACGGTGACGGCGTCATCGAGTTGGACCCGACGATGGGCGAGTACATCGGCGTCACCGACGAGTGCATTCTCTGGACCGCAGCCGTCGGCACCGACAACGACAAGCCCCGAGCCCTCGCCATCGGCCTCGCCCCGCCGGACAGCTTCGTCGGAAACGTGTGGGTCGGCCTCTTTTCCGGCGACGAGGCGTGCGAGCTCGACGCGACCGACGGTCGGACCATCGGCTGCGTGGCCCTAGCTGGGTTTCAGCCCTACGGCGCAGTCACCGACGCCTTGGGCCGCATCTGGTTCGCCGACCGCAGCGGCGGGCGCCGGGACATCATTGGCTACGTAGACCCGGGTGCGATGACCTTCACACCTGCAGCGCCGGTTCCCGCCGGCATTGGCTGCGACACAGCGAACCTCACCTCCTACGGCATCACGACCGACGCCGACGGGACGCTCTACGTCGCCAGTTCAAACTGCGCGCCGGGCCTCCTGCGCTTCGACCCCGTGACCGACGAGTGGACGAGCTACGACCTCCCCGGAGGGGGCACTCCCCGGGGTATTGCCGCGGACGAGACCAGCCTGTGGATAGGCATCAGTCACAACACCATTCGATTCGTCGGTGGCTACGCAAACCGAGTCCTCCAATACAACTTGGCCGACATGGCGTTCGTGGCGACGCACACCATCCCCACGGGCACCGGACCGGTGGGCGTCGGCGTGTCTTTCGATGGGTCGATCTGGGCCGTCTGCCAAGGGACGAACTCCGCGGCGCGCCTCGATCCAATCGCCGGCACCTGGACCGAGCACGGGGTCGGCCTGACCCCCTACACCTACTCCGACTTCATCGGCTTCGGTCTCAATACCTTCGCCCAACCGCGGGGCTACTATCGATTTGTGACCGAGGGGTGCGAGTCTGGCCTCAACCGATGGTTCGGCGCGTCGTACGAGGGCGAGGTCCCACCGATGACCTCAGTCGAGTTCTACGCGCGCGTCGCCGAGACCCTCCCCGACCTCGCCGCAGCGACCTTCGTCGGCCCCTTCACGACCAATCCCGCCGACTTCACGGTAGCGCCGGGGCCGGTCCCGACGGGGCGTTACATCGAAGTCGAAGTCCGCATGCGCACCGAGGACCGCCTAGTGGCACCGCGCATCTTCAACCTAAACGTCGCCGGCGTCTGCGAGCCCATCCTCGAGTAAGCCCTGCGGCGTGGCCGGAGCCGGGTGAGGGCGATGACGGCGTGGTTGTTGAGCGCGGGTGAGCGCGATGACGGCGCGCTTGGGGGTGCCTCCAGCTCCAGGGGCTTTGTTACGCGAGAGCCGGAGTTGGCGCTGTGGATGGCGGGGATGATGTCGCGGAAGCCAGAGGAGGCGCCGGGGCCGGACGCTTTGACTTCCGCTGGAGGCACCCCCAAGCGCGCCTAATGGACCTAATACGGGCGAACTTCGGCTGAGATGGTGGTCTCCGG
>JAFDCW010000569.1 GCA_019312705.1 Deltaproteobacteria bacterium | reverse complement strand
TCCCGATGGACATGCATCGACAGATGAACGAGTCAGAGATGGTCCTCGGCGAGGGCCTTCGCTGCCAGGGGGCCCCCGCGGCCCCGGGCCTCGTCCGCAGGTGGCCCCACCGCGCGCCCCACTATTACGAAAACCCGACGGCGGAGTATCAGTCCATTCTCTGCGTCGATTGTCCGCCCTTCATCGCGGAGGACGAGATCGAAGTCGACGCCGCCCCTGCGGTCGTCGAGCCCGAGCCCGAGTGGCGACCCGGTCCGCAGTGACCCACGCGACGACGATCACCTCCGGCCGTGTATTGGTCACCGGGGCGAGCCGCGGGATCGGCCGCGCCGTCGCGGAGCTCCTGGTGAGCCGGGGGGCCCGGGTCTTCGCCACTGGCCGGGACGGCGCCGCCTTGGAGTCGCTCCGAGCCCTTGCCCCGGAACAGGTGGCCACCTTCGAGGCTGAGCTCACCGACGAGGTCGACCGACGGCGCCTCGTCGAGTTCGCGACGAGCCTCTGGGGAGGTCTCGACGGGATGGTGCTCTCGGCCGGCATCGTGCGTTATCAGGAGGCCCTCGCCATCACCGAGGCCGCGCTTCGCGCCCAGCTCGAGGTGAATCTCATCGCCCCGACGATGCTGCTCCGAGACTTTGGCCGGCATCTTAGAGAACGGGGTGCGGGAGGAGCGGCGGTCCTCATCGGTTCCACCCTCGGCATGCGTCCCGCTCCGATGACGACGGCCTACGCCGCGACGAAGGCGGGCTTGCACGCGCTGGCGCGGGGTTTTGCCCACGAGCTCGGTGCCCACGGTGTCCGGGTGAACGCAGTGGCACCGGGGCTGGTCGACACCGAGATGATCCGCACCGTGCGGCTCCGAGAGGGTGAGGTCGAGCCGGAGGGACCGGCCCGGGATGCGCGGATCGAGGCGGAGGTCGAAGGCCTCCGGGCACTTTCGCCGGAGGGGCGCCTCGGGACGCCAGAGCAGGTTGCCGAGGCGGTCGCCTATCTACTCGACGCCGAGTTCGTTACCGGTGAGGTGTACGTGCTCGATGGAGGTCTCGGGCTGCGGTGACGGCCCCGACGCCCCTGGAGGTCACGCCGGAGCATCAGCCGGCCTGGGCTTCTTGGAGGTTTTGGGCGTAGCGACCGCTCTAGGTTTCGGGATGGAACGAAGCGACCAACTCACCGAATGGTGCCACTGCCCGGGCGGCCAGCGTCGCCTCGGCGACCATCTTGAAGAAGACGGGTCCCTCGGGGCCTTCGACGATGGCCCCGAGCATGCGCTGGTCTGACGACGGCGCGCCCCCGGCGCTGCCCATGCCGCCATTGTAGGTGCCGGTGACGTCGATGACGGTGACCGCGAGGCCGTTCACCTCACTGCGTTCGATGGAGGGTTCGCTACCCGCGGGCAGGGTGAACTGACCCACCCAACGATCGATGTTCGCCTGTACCGATCGTCCCTGACCAACGCCGAAGTAGAAGACGGTCAGCGTGCCCGGGGTCTCACCCGCTTGTTCAGGGAAGAGATACTCCGCTACCCGCATCGAGGACGAGGGGGGCTGGGAGCGGAAGGGCTCGGGCACCTGCCACCCGACGCCGCCCACCGGTGATCCTGCGGCACGTTGCGGCGTGGCGCCTTCGAGCTCGAGGCCCCCATGGGGGTTCGCCGGGGTTCCCGTTGCCGCTGCGGACGGGCCCGATTGTTCGGCCGACGACTCCGTGGCCTCTTCATCGCAGCCCGTGACGGCGACGATGAGGGCGACCAAGACGACCAAGAGCATGAACCGAAGCTGGGTGACGATCGGGGTGAGCATAGACCCGGTGCTACACCGGGCTCTGGGATGGGCACAAGGAGGGTCAAAGCTTGCCCAAGGGACGAAATGGCGAAAGACGACCCGCGGACCAGTTGACCACGGGGCGTGGACATCCGTACAGTCCTGTGCATGAGCGCAGGTGTCGTTCCAGGGATTGTCCATAGACCAAGCATGAGTGCGCGCCGATGAAGCCTTCGAATCGAGCCTTCGAAAAGCGACCGAAAGAGCCCTGGGCGGCCCCCCGGGGTCTGTCGTCGGTCTTGCGCAAATGGCGCCGCGACGGGAAACAGAAGCGGTCCTTCGTCCTCGACCGGGAGGTGCCCGGCCGCCAGGGCCGGACCGTCTCGATTCCGGGTGACCTGCATGCGAACGTGGCTGAGGCTCTTCGCGGCCGCGGTATCGAGGCCCTCTACGACCACCAGGCGACGAGCTTCGAGCTCGCCCGGAGCGGCAAGGATGTCGTAATCGCGACGCCCACCGCGTCGGGCAAGAGCCTCTGCTACAACCTGCCAATCCTCGATGCCCTCGCGCGCAATCGGGAGTCCCGGGCGCTCTACCTCTTCCCGACCAAGGCTCTGTCCCGCGACCAGGAAGAGGCGCTACGGACGTTGATGCGCGAGGCGGGGCTCGAGCACGGCGCCATCACCTATGACGGCGATACGCCGGGGGACGCGCGGCGTGCGGCGCGGGAGCGTAGCGGCGTGCTGCTCACCAACCCGGACATGCTGCACGCTGGCATCCTTCCCCACCATGCCAACTGGGCGCGGCTCTTCGCAAACCTCGACTATGTGGTCATCGACGAGCTTCACAGCTATCGCGGCGTCTTCGGCAGCCACCTCGCAAACGTGATCCGTCGACTGACTCGCATCGCCGAGTTTCACGGATCGAAGCCGACCTTCCTCTTTGCGTCGGCGACCATCGGTAACCCCCGTGAGCACGCGTCGCGCATGATTGGCCGGGACGTCACCGTCATCGACGACAGTGGTGCGCCATCGGGGCCGCGTCGGGTCATGGTTTACAACCCGCCAGTCGTGAACGCCGAGCTCGGTATCCGAAGGAGCTATCTGAAGAGCGCCGTGCGCATCGCGGCCGACCTGGTGCGCGCCGGTGTGCCGACGCTGGTCTTCGGTCAGTCGCGCAACGGTGTCGAGGTGATGCTCAAGTACCTCCGCGACCGCCTCGCCGAGGACAAAATCCCGACCGACGCGATTCACGCCTATCGCGGTGGGTACCTGCCCGAGACGCGGCGAAAAATCGAAACCGATCTGCGCGCCGGTAAGATCAAGTGCGTCGTAGCCACCAATGCCCTCGAGCTCGGCATCGACATCGGTAATCTCGATGCCGTCGTATGCGCGGGCTATCCGGGCAACGTCGCAGCGCTTTGGCAGCGCTTCGGCCGGGGAGGGCGTCGCGAGGGCGAGAGCCTCGCCGTGCTCGTCACGTCGTCGATGCCCCTCGACCAGTACATGGCGAGTGACCCCGAGCAAATCGTCGGGGCGCCCATCGAACACGCACGAATCGACCCGGACAACGTCGAGATCCTGGTCCAGCATCTGAAGTGTGCCGCCTTCGAGTTGCCTTTCGAGGAAGGAGACGCTTTCGGAGACGTGCCGCCTACTGCGGTGAGTGACGCCCTCGGTTTCCTCGCCCAGCACCAGGTGCTTCATCCGGCACCAGGGGCCTCGGGCAATACCGTCTATCACTGGGCAACGGACGCTTATCCAGCGAGCAACGTCAGCCTGCGATCGCTCTCCTGGGACAACTTCGTCATCATCGATGTCGAGTCCGAAAAGAACATCGCCGAGATGGACTGGCGCAGCACCCACACCATGCTGCACGAGCAGGCGATCTATCAGCACGCCGGGGAGCCGTGGCAGGTCGAGCGCCTCGACTTCGACAATCACAAGGCGTTCGTGCGTAAGGTGAAGCCCGACTACTACACGACGGCGATGACCCATACGAACGTCAGTATCTTCGAGGAGACGGACGGGGCCGCTCTCTCCCTCGGCGGCAGCCACGTCGTCGCCGCGGGCGTCGGCGAGGTCAGCGTCGTCGAGCGTGTCGTCGGCTACAAGAAGATCAAGTACCACACCCACGAAAACGTCGGGTACGGCGACGTGCGACTGCCCGAGATGCA
>JAFDCW010000049.1 GCA_019312705.1 Deltaproteobacteria bacterium | reverse complement strand
AACGACCGCGCCGCCCTTACCGCCCTGCGGAGAGATCGTCTTTCCCAGGCGGGCCTTGAGATCTTTCTTTTTCTTCTTCTGTGCCATGAACGGGCCTCGGTGCGACGGGACCCATAACCGGGAGGGTCGGGCCGCGGCGGCAAAGTATCCGGCCCAGAACCTTTGAGTCAAGGAGTGGAAATACCTTAGGTTCCGGTACACTCGGCGACCCCATGAAGCCAGTGAAAGTGGAAGAGAGGCGGGCGACCGCCTTCGATGGAACCGACCTCGCCTACCACGTGGTCGGGGAGGGGCCCCCAATCCTCCTCGCGAACGGTCTCGGGGGCAGCTGGCGGGCCTTCAAGCACCAGATTTCCTACTTTGGCGACCGCCACCGATTCATCTCCTGGGACTATCGCGGGCTCTACCGTTCGGGTCCTCCGGTGAATCGCGGGGCGCTCCGGGTCGAGGACCAGGTCCGGGACGCGATGACCATCCTCGATGCCGAGGGCATCGAATCCGCTGTGGTCTTCGGTTGGTCGATGGGCGTGCAGTTGAGCCTCGAGCTCTTTCGCGTGGCCCAAGGGCGCCTCGACGCGATGGTGCTCATGAACGGGGTCGCCGGTCGGCCCTATGAATCGGTCCTCGGCATTTCGGCGATGCAGCACATCGTCCCGCCCATTCTCCGGGGTGCGCGCACGATGCCTTCCCTCGTAGAGGCGGTGACTCGCCGCATGGTGAACTGGCCCGAGACGGTGTCCTGGGCCAAGCGCCTCGGCCTCGCGAGCAAGACCCTCGACGACGACCTTTTTCGAGAGCTCGCCGCTTCCTTCGAAGATCTCGACATGGAGATCTACATGCACACCCTCGAACTCCTCGGCGAGCACGACGCCTGGGACGTGCTCGAAGACGTGGACATCCCCACGTTGATCGTCGCCGGGGACCGCGATGCGATGACCCCGCGCCGCGCGTCCGAGGCGATGGTACGTCGCATCCCTGGCGCGGAGCTGATGGTCGTCCCGGGCGGCACGCACTATGTCGCCATCGAGTACCCCGAGCTGGTCAACCTCCGGGTGGAGAAGTTCTTCCGCGAGCGGGGTGTGGTCGGACAAAGCGGGGAGCCCCGTTGATTCGTTTCCCCCTCGCCGTCGTATTTATCATTGCGCTGGTCGGGGGGTGCGGTGACGACGGAGAGCAAGACGGGCCGCCGCCGGATCTGGTCGCCGATGTACGCGCGCTCCAGGATGCGGTGACCCGCGACCCGGCGATAGCGCCCCTCGCCGACGTCGAGGGCATGGTCGACGAGGAACGCTCTGCCCTCGCCGCCCAGATGCTCGAGCAGGGAGGCGTGCCGGCCGCGCGGCGTCAGGTCGAGGCCGTCGAGGCGGTCGAGGTGGGCACCGCCGAGGGGCGCCGCTTCCGGCGGCGCCTCGCCGGCGCCTATGCAGAGCGGGTCACGGCCCTCGAAGAATATCAACGCATTCTGAGCCGCGGTTACATGGAAGACCTCGAGTTCGTCGAAGCCATGGGAGGCGTGCGGGAATCCCTCGACGCCGTCGCTGTCATCGACGATGAGCTCGGTCTCCTCCGGCCGCTCCCGACGAAGAGTCCGCGACGGGCCCCGAACGCACCCGGCGGGCCTGGCGGATCTGGTAGATCCGGCGGCTCTGCTGGAACCGGCCCCCGGGGCATGAGATAGAAATCCAATCATGATCGTCGTCGTCGATAACTACGACTCCTTCACCTACAACCTGGTGCAGTACCTGCTTGAACTCGGCGCGGCGGTGACGGTGTTCCGCAACGACGAAATCTCCGTCGACGACATCGGCCAGCTCGGCCCCGAGGGCATCCTGCTCTCGCCGGGGCCCGGGCGCCCCGAGGGGGCCGGCATCAGCCTCGCGTGCGTAGATCACTTCTCTGGCCAGGTCCCGCTCCTCGGGGTCTGCCTCGGGCATCAGACCATCGCCCAGGCCTTCGGGGCGACCGTCGTCCGAGCGGGACGCCTGATGCACGGCAGGACCTCTCCCGTCGAGCACGACGGGGAAGGCATGTTCGCCGGTATCCCGTCGCCGTTCACCGCGACCCGGTATCACTCCCTCGTCGTCGACCGGTCGACCGTGCCGGACATCCTCACCGAGACAGCCCACACCGCGGAGGGCGAGCTGATGGGCCTGCGCCATCGCGAACACGCCACCTTCGGGGTTCAGTTTCACCCTGAGTCGTTCCTCACCGAGCACGGCCACGCTCTCCTCGACAACTTCCTCTCGCGCCTTCCCGAGCGCGGTCAGCAGAAGGGCCCCCAGAGCCGAGAGAGGGTCGCGTGAGCGTCGCCCTGGCACGAGCAATCGGGCGCGTCGTCGAGGGCGACGACCTCACGTCGAAGCAGATGGAAGCCGCGATGGAGGCGATCCTCGCCGGCGAGGCAGCGGAGGCTCATATTGCGGCCCTCGCCGTAGGTCTTCGCATGAAGGGCGAGACCACGACGGAGATCGCCGCGGCGGCCCAGGTCATGCGCCGGCGATGTATCCCAGTAGACATTCGCCTCGGGGCGGACGAGGTCCTGGTCGACACCTGCGGGACCGGGGGCGACGGCGCTGGCACGTTCAACGTCTCGACGGTCTCGGCTTTCGCCGTGGCAGCCGCCGGGGTCAAGGTCGCCAAACACGGCAATCGGGCCGTCTCCTCCCGCTCCGGCAGCGCTGACGTGCTCGAGGCCCTCGGGGCTCGCCTCGACCTGCCGGCGACCCGGGTCGCGGCCTGCGTCGAAGAGGTGGGCATTGGTTTCCTCTATGCGCCGGCCCACCACGGGGCCCTGCGTCACGCCGCCCCGGTGCGCCGGGCCCTCGGGTTGCGCACGTTTTTCAACCTCCTCGGGCCCCTCTCGAACCCGGCCGCGGTGACGCACCAACTCGTCGGCGTCTATGACCCGGCCCGGGTCCGGCAGGTCGCGGAAGTGCTCGGACGCCTCGGGCTTCGGGGGGCGTGGGTCGTGCACGGGGAAGGGGGCCTCGACGAGGTCTCCCCCCTGGGGCCGACGCGGGTGGCGGTCCTTTCCCACGGAGAAGTGACCGAGCGCGAGGTGAGCCCCTCGGACTTTGCCCTGGAGGTCGGCGGGCCCGAGTGTGTCGCCGGGGGAGACGCCGCGGATAACGCGGTCATCGCCCGGCGGGTGCTCGCGGGTGAGCCGGTGCCGCAGCGGCTCCCGGTCGTCCTGAATGCCGCGGCGGCCCTGGTCGCGGCCGGCGTGGAGTCTTCTCCCGTCGCGGCCGCCGAGCGCATCGCCACCTGCCTCGACGAAGGCGCGGCCCTGACCGTCCTCGAGGCGTTCGTGGCTCACGGCCAGGCAGCACCGTGACCTCCCCGGATGCTCCGAAAGCGAAGCAGTATCTCGCGGGGATCCTCGACCGAAAGCGCGTGGAGGTTCGCCGGCGCCAGCGGCACGCCGCGGCCGTGCCGGCGGGCACCGTCGAGCCTCGCGGGGGCTCCGCCCTCGCGGCCCTCCGCCGTCCTCCGGGTGGTCCACCCCGGGTCATCGCCGAGGTTAAGTTCCGGAGCCCAAGCCGCGGGCAGATCCACCGCCGCGTGCCCGGGGAAGCGGTGCGTGTTGCGCGCCAGTACGAGCAAGCCGGCGTGGCCGCGGTGAGCGTGCTCGCGGACCGGGTGGGCTTCGGCGGTGGTGCTCTCGACGTGCGCCGGGTGGCGGCGGCCATCGAGGCTCCGGTGCTTTTCAAGGAGTTCGTCCTCGACGAGTGTCAGGTCGAGCTCGCCCGAAGCGTCGGCGCTTCGCTGGTATTGCTCCTCGTCCGTGCCCTCTCCGAACCGCGCCTCCGAGAGCTCACCCATGCAATTCGAGCGGCCGGCATGGAGCCGGTCGTCGAGGCCGCCAATGCTGTCGAGGTGGCGACGGCACTCGCCGTCGACGCTCAGATCATCGGGGTCAACGCTCGGGACTTGTCGACCTTCACCGTCGACCCCGCTGCCGCCCGTCTCGCCCTCGAGGGCATTCCCGAGGGCCGGGTTGCCGTCTACATGAGCGGGGTGAAAGACCGACCCAGCTTCGATGCCATCGCTGCAGGCCGCGCCGACGCGGTGCTCATTGGCGAAGGATTGATGCGCGCGGAGGTCCCCGGAGACGCCTTGCGCGCTCTTTTGGGTTCCCCTTAGACGCATTCGCCCGTCCGTGGCATGAAGGGGCATGGCTGGTGGCCGCAGGCGTCGAGAGCTCCGGGCGATCGTCCGGCAGGGGCGATTGCTCGCCCGCGCCGCGGGGCGGACGCCGCCGCGGGTGACCGGGGAACGGGTGGCGGTGTTCGTTCATGGCTACATGGCCGGGGGGGCCGTCTTCGACCCCCTCCGGGCCCGGGTCGAGCGCGAGTTGGGTATTTCGACCATCGACTTCAGCTATGGGCCCCTCGGCTCCTTCGACGCGGTGCTGACGCGCTTCGCGGCGCACGTCGAAGCCGCCCTGCCTGAAGGTGTGCAGGTCTCTCTGGTCGGGCATTCCCTCGGCGGCATCCTCGCCCGGGCGTTCCTCCACGAGCATCCCGGCGGTATCGCCGTGGATCAGCTCCTGACCATCGCCACGCCCCATGCGGGAACCCGGGCGGTCCGGTTCCTCCCGGTCGGGCCAGCGACGGCCCTCAAGCCCGGGAGCGCCGTGCTCTCGAGTCTCGAGGAGCACCGCGGCAAGCGACCCGACGTCACTCGGGTAGCTTTGATTGCCGGGGCCGACGCACTCTGCTCACCCGTTGCGAGCGCCGGAGAGCTCCCCGGGGCCGAGGTGCATCACGTCGACGGCGTGGGCCACAACGAAGTGATCTTCGACGAACGCGTTCACGACCTGGTCACGCATCATCTCGGTCGGCCCCTGCGACGAAGGTGACGCGGAACGTCGAGCCTTCGTTCGCCGTGCTCTCGACCTCGATGGTGGCGCCGTGGGCGTCCACGATCTGCTTCACCAGGGCGAGGCCCAGGCCGACGCCGTGCTTGCGACCCGAATAGAAGGTGTCGAAGAGCCGTTCTCGCTGCTCTTCGGGGATGCCCCGGCCCTCATCCTCGATGCTCACCATCCCGTTGCCGTCTGCGTCGGGCGCGACAGACAGCGACACCCGCCCTCCCGCGTCCGTTGCCTGGAGCGCGTTCTTGAGCAGGTTCCAGATAACCTGGCGTACCTGGTCGGCGTCGATGTTCGCCAGGACGGCCTCCTCGGGCGTCTCGAAGTCGATGGCGACCTTTCGCTTCGCCCCCGGTCCCTGCTCCGCCATCGAAATCACGCCGCGGCCGATTTCGACGAGGTCGTGGCGCGCAAGCATTGGGGGGCGAGGGCGCCCGACGGAGAGCATCGTCGTGACGAGGTCCTCGAGGCGGTCCACCTCGGCGAGGACGATGCCGAGGAGATGACGATCCTCCTCTTCCAGGGTCTCGGCTTCGCGGACTAGCTGTACCGAGCCCGAGATCGAGCTGAGGGGGTTGCGGATTTCGTGCGCTAGGCCGGCCGCCAGACCGCCGAGGGTCGCGAGCCGTTCCGCCTTCTGGGCGGTTTCCCGAAGCTCGGCGATTTCCGTCAGATCTTGGAACGAATAGAGCATGCCCGTCGTCGCCCCGTCTTCGTCGACCAGCGGGGAGCTGTTCCAGCCAGCCGGGAACGACGAACCATCCGGCCGCGTGCCGCGCCCCTCTCCCCGGGCTCGACCCGAGCTCTTGGACACGGGAAGGAGGTCGGTGACCGCGCGGCCTGCGAGACCCTCCCCCACATCGCCGAAGATGGCGGCGGCGGCGGGGTTCGAGGCGAGCACCAGGCCGTCGGGGTCGGCGGTTAGAACGCCCGAGCTGATCGAGCGGACGATGTCGTCGTTCAGCCGAGCGAGGCGGGAGGCGCTCTCGGCGGCGACGCGGAGTTCTCCCCCGGCCCGTTGGAGGCGCTCGCCGAGGGTGGATGCCAGGGCGGCGACCAGGGTGAGGCCGACGACATTCGATACTAGGGGGAAGCCGATGGCTTCCAGTTCGAGCAGGTAGCGCTCGGGGGCTTGGTCCGGGGGCCACGGGATCCATCCAACGGCGACCGAGACACTGAGGACCGTGTGACCGACCACTGCCACCACGGCGACGCGTTGACTGCCCCGTGGGCCGACGATGAGCGCTGTCATCAGGATCACCACCCCGTAGAGAAAGGTGAAGACGCTCGCGACGCCCCCCGAGACGTAGACCAGGGCCGCTACCCAGAGCAGGTCCATGGCGACCTGCACCGCCGCGACCCGGGTGAGGGAATGGGCTCGCGGTAGCCAGACGGCGAAAGCCAGGGAGGCCGCGTAGGTGCTCACGATCAGCGTGAGGAGCAAGAGCGGCGTGAAGTCGGTGAAGCTGCCTTTCCCCGGGGCGGCGAAGGCCAGGGTTCCCCCGAGGAGAACGGTGGCGGAGAGCAGGCGCCCCAGCATGAGCCATTGGATCCGTCGCCGGACGATGTTCCGCTCGTCCGGGATCGGCGGAATAGAGCCCGCGAGGGACGGGCTGTGAGTGATGGCGGGGGACGGGGTAGCCAAGAGCTACGCCATCAGTTGGTGTTGAGCTGATTCGCCAGGTCGAAGATGGGCAGGTACATCGCGATCAAGATGAAGCCGACGATACCGCCGATGACGACCATCATGATCGGCTCGAGGAGCGACGTGAGGGCGGCGACCGCCAGGTCGACCTCCTCCTCGTAGAAATCGGCGATCTTGTTGAGCATGTCGTCGAGGGCGCCGGTCTGTTCGCCGACGCCGATCATCTGGACCACCATCGAGGGGAAGACGCCGGTGGCGAGGAGCGGCTCCGCCATGGTTTTACCTTCGCGGACCTTGTCCGCGGTGACCCGGATGGCTGTCTCGATGACCACGTTACCCGCCGCCTTGGCGACGATCTCCATCGCGTCGAGGATGGCGACGCCGGAGGAGAGCAGGGTGCCGAGGGTCCGGGTGAATCGCGCGACGGCGATCTTGCGCATCACCGGTCCTAGAATCGGCGTGGTCAAAAATAGGTTGTGCCAGAAGCGCTTGCCAAGCGGTTGCCGGTAGCTGTAGGTGATGGCGACGCCGGTCGCGACGCTCCCGAGGATGAGCCAAAGGAGGTTTCCGACGAACCAACTGGAGGCGTTGATCACGACCATCGTCAACGCCGGCAAGTTGCCTTCGCCGCCCATGTCCGTGAACATCGCCTGGAAGGCGGGGATGACCCACGTGAGCAGGACGGTGATCACGATGGCGGCGACGACGGCGATGGCGGCCGGATAGACCATCGCGCTGCGCACCTGGCGCTTCAGCTTGACCCTCTTCTCGATGTAGATGCCGAGGCGGTTCAGGATCGTGTCGAGGATGCCGCCCATTTCGCCGGCGGCGACGAGGTTGACGAAGAGCTGATCGAAGACCTTCGGGTGACGCTCGAGGGAATGCGAGAAGGTCGCGCCCTCTTCGACGCTGGCCTTGATCTCTTTCAAGATCTTGTTGAACGCTTTGTTGTCACCCTGGGTCGCCAGGATCTCGAGGCACTGCACGAGGGGAAGGCCGGCGTCGATCATCGTGCCGAACTGCCGAACAAAAATGACCAGCTCCTTTTCGGAGACTGGCGCGCCGAAGGCGATGTTGATCTCCTTCGGCTTCTTCTTGACCTTCGTCGGGCTCAGTTGCTGGGCGCGCAGGCGCGAATTGACCATGTCGGCGCTCTCCGCCTCCATGACCCCCTTACGGAGCTCGCCAGTACGCCCCCGTGCTTCCCAAACGAACTCGGCCATCAGCCCCCGATCCTATGCGAAGGACCCGAACGGGGTCAAAAGCCGTGTGCGTTCACTGGGTGTAGGGGTTGGCGATCAGGTCGCCGCCGGTCCCCGACGGTTCCATCGTGCCCGTGGGCGGGGGGGGGTCGGCGGTCCCTGCCGGGGCCATGCGGACCATGCGGGCCATCTGCCCGCGCCGTCCGCGGTCTCGGCGGGGGGCCGCGGCCGTCTCCCCGGGCTCCTCGGACCCGTCGTCCGGGTCGCCTTCGGCCGTCTGGGGCACGTTCTCGGCGGCCAACCCATCAATCTCCGTGGCCGGGCCAGGGTCGGTACCTGAGGCCGAACCGCGTGCCGCCGCCGTTTCCGCCCCTTCGGTCGCTCCCGTGGGCCCGTTCGGCGCGGACGTTGGGGAGCCTTCTTCAGTAATTTCACGCCCTGTAAGGACTTCGAAGCTCGCTCCGGGGGTCTGCACGGGTTCGTCCTCAGCCATGCTCAGGAACGCAAAGGCTCCCGCTCCGAGTCCGAGCACCAAGACCAGGAGCACGGTTGGGATCAGCCACCCTGAGCGTTTGGCCGCTCCTGGCTCGGCGTCGGCACCGACCCCCGTCCCGGTTCCCGTTCCGATCTGTGCGGCCCGCGCGGCCGGGCTGGACGCCATCGTCTCTGCGGGGCCCGTCTCGACGGTGCCCTTCAGGTACTTCGCCGACGCCGAACCATCGGAGGGGCGCGGCAGCGGCGTCTCGGCCAGAGAGCTCGTGCCGTAAGTCGCGATGGCTTCGCGAATCCGGGCTCGCTCCGTTTCGAGCTTCTCGCCGAGCTGTTCCTGCACCGCCGCGGCGACGAGGCGCGCGCTCGCCGGGGCCTGGTCTCCCGCCCGCGCCGCCGCTTCGAGGGCCTCGAGAAAGTCGTCGGCGGACTCGAACCGCTCTTCCGGGGGGCGCGCGAGGGCTCGGCTCAGGACGGGGTCGAAGACCCCGAGCTCGGGGGCGATGTCGGCGAGTGCCGGCACCGGCATGTTGAGCACCTTGCTCAGGGTGGCGGCGTTGTTCTCGCCGCGGAAGAGGCGCTTGGAGGCCAGGCACTCCCAGAGCACGATGCCCATCGAGAAGAGATCTGAGCGCTGATCTGCGAGGCCCGTCGACGCGTGCTCTGGCGCCATGTAGCCGAGCTTGCCTTTGAACTGTCCTTCGCGGGTCGAGGAGAGGCGCACGTCGGCCTTGGCCACTCCGAAGTCCGTCAGTCGCGCGACCCCGTCGGCGCCGACCATGATGTTGTGGGGGGAGATGTCGCGGTGGACGAGGCGCAGGGGCTGTCCGTCACCACCGGTGAGGGTATGAGCGGCGCCGAGGCCCGCCAGGGCGTCCATCATGATACGGACCGCCACCCCCGGGTCGAGGCGCCCTCCGTTGACCACCGCAGCGCGTAGCAGCGCACCGAGGTGGTCGCCCTCGACGTAGTCCATGACGAGGTAGAACCCGCGGCCATCGGTGTCCGAGATGTCCAGGGTCGGCACCACGTTTGGATGGCGAATCAGAGCGGCCAGGCGGGCTTCATCGAGGAACATGGAGATGAACTCCTCCTCGTGGGCCATGTGCGGGTGCATGACCTTCACCGCGACCAGACGTTCGAAACCCGCGACGCCCTGAGCCCGGGCGACGTAGACCGTCGCCATACCCCCGGACGCGAGCTGCGTCAGCACCTCGTAGCGTCCGAGGCGTTGCCCCGCGAGGGACATCGGATCGCCGGCCGGGCTGGGCTGACCCATCAGAAGTGACCTCGTAGGCTCGCTGCTGCGCCGCCGGGGAGAGGCGCGAGGCCGTACTCCACTGACTGCTCGTCCCCACCGCTCCAATCGGTGAAGATCAAGAGCGCTACGGTCAGGGCTCCGAGGCCCGCCGTGACGCCGATCATGATGTTCGTGCGCAGCTCCCTGTTCTGCCCATCGGCGAGACCTTCGGGCGTTGGGTCGGCCTCGTACGCATCGACCCCGTCGAGGGCATCGACGGCGGACCACACCAGGAAGGCTCCGGCTCCCGCGGTCAGCACGGCGCTTCCGATGAACCAGATGGGGGAGAGCCCGGAGGATTCGCCGGCGTCTGGGCTCTGCTGCTGACGGTAGGTGTTCGGGTCGTCGTCTTGCGCGGCTGCCGCCGCCGCTGCCGCTGCTGCTGCCGCTGCAGCCTCGTCATCGACTTCCGCCGGATCATCGACCTCGTCACTGGCGACGGGCTCGGGCGCCTCAGGGGCCTCGAAGGAGAGCTCCCGATGCGCTCCCCGGGGGCCGCGCACGCTTTGGGACACGGGGCCCGTCGAGAAGCTCGCGGTGACCTGGTGGGCCTCCCCGGGGCTCACGAAAAACGAAGGGTGCTCCTGCACCGTTCCGTCGAGCTCGACGGCGCACTGCTCGCAAGTCACGTCGACGCGCACGAAGCGGCCGCGGCTCCCGGTCAATACTTCACGGGCCGTCGCCGCCGCTTGCTCGTCTTCTTGGTAGCTGGCGAGGATTCGCAGGGAGAGGGTGGCGGCGCGAAGGTCGTTGCCGGCGAGCTTGTGGGCACGCACGGCCTGGGTGAGGGCGGCGGGGTTCGGGGCGAGGCGGTGGGCGGTCTCGAACCACCGGGCGGCTCCGGTCCAGTCCTCGGCGAGATAGGCTGCGCTGGCGCGGTTGTATGCGTTGCCGGCCGCACGACGCTCGCTGGCGCTCTGGGCACCCGCGGAGGGCGTCCAGGTGCCAAGCACCAGCGCGACTAACGTCGCCATCGTGAAGAGGCGTTCCATTTGGGTATTCCCTAGGGAAATCTTGGCGGCAGGCCCCGAACCGCGTCAAGGCGCGGGTTCGCCTTCTCGGGGGTTCATGTAGGCACGTGCGTACATGTAGCGCGAGGTCAGCTGCGCGCCGTCGGTGGGCTGTGCTCGATCATGCTCTGAAGTTCGATGGGCTCCGCCGAGCGACCGAGGGCCTCTTCGATCGAGAGCATGCCCTGGGCGTAGAGCTGGTGGAGCGACTGGTTCATCGTCTGCATGCCGCTCCGCCCCTGGCCGGTCTGCATCGCGGAGTAGATCTGGTGGACCTTGTCCTCCCGCATGAGGTTCCGAATCGCGGCGTTGGGGATCATAATTTCGCAGGCCATCGCCCGTCCGGGCGAATCGCAACGGGGAACCAGGATCTGGCTGACCACCGCTTGCAGCACGAACGAGAGCTGGGCGCGCACCTGCGACTGCTGATGCGGAGGAAAGACGTCGATGATTCGGTTGATGGACTGGATGGCGCCGTTCGTATGCAGCGTCGCAAAAACCAGGTGGCCGGTCTCGCTGATGGTCAGCGCTGATTGAATGGTCTCGAGGTCACGCATCTCGCCGACGAGAACGACATCCGGATCCTGGCGGAGCACATACTTGAGAGCTTTGCCGAAGCTCTCCGTGTCCATGCCGATCTCGCGCTGGTTCACTACGCAGAGCTTGTTCGGGTGCAGGAACTCGATGGGGTCTTCGATGGTGAGGATGTGTTGCCGCGTCTCCGAGTTGATCTTGTCGACCATCGACGCGAGGGTCGTCGACTTGCCCGAGCCGGTCGGCCCGGTGACGAGGACCAGCCCCCGGGGCAGTCCGCAGAGCTCCTGCACGATGCCCGGTAGTCCGAGATCGGCAAAGGTCGCGATCTTGAAAGGGATGGCTCGGAACGCGCCCGCGACCGCGCCGCGTTGCATATACGCGTTGGCGCGGAAACGGCTCAAACCCTTGACGCCGAAGGAGAGGTCGAGCTCATTCTCCTTCCCCGCCGTCACGTGAAGGTCGGAGGCCCCACGCTCGATCATCACACGGAGAAGCTGGTGGAGGGTGATGCGGGGGCGTTCCTCTTGCATGGCCCGATACTACAAAAACTCGGCCCTCAAAGCTCGGCCTTCGTCCACAGTCCGCGGCGCATACGCTCTTTTCTCTTGTCGGCCCGGGTGACGAAGCGAGCCGCGCTCCACGCGGTCAGGAGCTCGCCCTCCTCCCCGAGGCCCGGGAGCACCTGCTCGCTGCATACGAGGAAGCGCCGGACTGGGGTTTTTTGGGGTAGTCCCCCGATACCGAGGGTGCCCGGAACCGGGTAGCCGTGAATCGCGCGCATCGATCGGGGCCCCCGGGCCCAGGGCTCCTCGACCTCGAGGTCTTCGCCATCGGGGCCGCTCGGTGGCCGGCCGTCATGGGGGGAGTCGACCAGGACGCAGGCCTCCCGCATGAACGGCATCAGGTCGGAGAGGGACGAGATGATGTGCTCCCGGGCGCCATCGAGGTAGCCGGACACCTCCTCGACCCCCCGGCGGGGCAGCAGGGCCTCGACGACGAGGGCGCGGTGAGCGTCCGATCCGACGTCGGTGCGCTGGATCCGAAGGAGGTTGTCGCCCCAAAGTTCGTTGTCGCAAGAGCGCAGGTAGAAGGTGTCTCGGGCAAGCCCCGAGGGGACGGCTTCCCGGGGCAGTACCACGTTCAGGGTGTAGCGGTAGAAGCGCGCCCGGGGCTCTCCGTGGGTCTCGAAGATGTGTTCGAAAGAGCGGCGGTCTTCGAAGAGCCGGAGGGCGCGCGAGAGGGGGCGACCGCTGATCACGAAGCCTGCGCCCACCGGCTCGTCGCTGTTCGAGAGCAGCACTCCCTTGGCGGTGGTTCGCGTGGTGAGCACCCGGCTCGTCTTTTCGCGTTCGCGAACCTCGCCCCCGCACGCGCGAATCTTGTCGATGAGGAGCCCTCGCAGTCCGGCCCAGCCGCCGTCAAAAATAGCCGGACTGCGCCGCCAGCTGGCGAAGAGTCGGGACCGCATCAGGGCGTTCGCCGGGTGGCAATCGAGGTGGCTCGCCGAGTGCACCGGGATGAGCGCCGCCTGCCGGAAAGGGTGGTTCGTGGGCAGGTCTCCGAGGGGGTCGAGGTTCTCTCCGACTTTGTCGAACGGCAGATGCGCCGCCGCTCGGGCGAGCTCTCGGCGTTCCATGAAACCGTGTGCCGCCCAGGGCAGGTCTCGGCCGAAGAAGCTGTCGAGGCTCGCGTTCTCCTCTTCGATGTGGCGGAAGAAGTCGGCGATGGGCCGCTTCACGTTCGGGAATTCCCGTTCGATCTCTCGCTCGAGGGCGCCTTGGTCGGCGGGCACATCGAATCGGTGGCCGGGCATTGCGAGGCCGAAGGGCGGATCGATGGTTCGGGCGCGCCGTCGAAAGCTCTGCTGCAGGCCCAGTTCGGCGAATATCCGCCGGGCGATGGGCGTCTGGGCCCCGAGGAAGGTGAACGGCTCTCGGGGAAGTTGAAAGGCGCCCACGGTGTAGCTCGCGGGAGCTTCGTCCCCTGCGACGACCAGGACGCGGAAGCCGCGCTTGGCGAGCAGTCCGGCACAGACGAGGGGGCCGATGCGTGCTCCCAAGACGACGGCGTCGAAGTAGTTGCCGCTCACCGCCCGCTTACCAAAGAAGCCGCGGGCAGCAGCGAGATGAGGTCAGCCTCGGGGTTCGCGGGGCTCGCGTCACCGCCTGCCAGCATGTTGACCACGGCCGGGAGGAGATGATGTTCGATGCGCTGAAGCCGCGCGTGCAGCCTATCGGCGTCGTCCGTCGGCAAGACCACGACGGCGCCCTGGGCGAGGATGGCCCCCGTGTCCACGCCCTCGTCCACCCGATGCACGGTGCACCCCGTGACACTCACCCCGGCGTCGATGGCTTGTTGGGGGGCGTGCAGCCCGGGGAACGCCGGGAGCAGGGAGGGGTGAATGTTGATGATGCGGTCGGGGAAGGCGCCCAGGATCGCGGGGCCGACGATGCGCATGAAACCGGCGAGGACGACCAGCTTCGGGCGCAGCGCCTGGACGGCGTCCCGAATGCCTTCGTCCCATAGCGCTCGCGTGGGGAAGCTCGACCGTTCGACGACGGTGACCTCGATGCCGGCCTCTTCTGCGATGGCGAGGGCTCCGGCGTCCGGGTTGTCTGAGATGAGGCCTACGATGCGGGCTCGGCACGTCCCGGCTCGGGTCGCCTCGAGCAGTGCCGCAAGGTTCGAACCCCGGCCGGAGGCGAGGACGGCGACGTCGAGGAGGGGCGCGCTCACGACCTGTAACGCACCCGCGCCTCGCCAGTCGCCCCGGCGGCCGCTTCGACGCGTCCGAGGGTGAAGACAGTATCGCCCGCACCGGCGGCGGCGGCGCGGACCTGCTCAGCGCGCGCCTCGTTCACCACGATGACTAGGCCCACGCCCATGTTGAACGTGCGCCGCATCTCATCTTCGGCGACGCCGCCGGCGTCGCGAACGAGGCCAAAGATGGGCAGGGTGGGGACCTCCTCCGTTTGCACGTCGGCGCCGAGCCCGTCGGGGAGGACCCGGGGCAGGTTGCCCGGGAGGCCGCCGCCGGTTACGTGGCAGAGAGCGTGCACCGCGTCGCCGTCATCGATGGCGAGGGCTTTTTCGACGGCCTCGGCGTAGATGCGTGTGGGCGTCAAAAGCGTTCGGCCGAGGGTGTCGCCGAGGCTCTCGACGTGGGCGTCGAGGTCGAGGCCGGCCCCCTCGAGGAGCGCCTTGCGCGCGAGGCTGAAGCCGTTGCTGTGCAGGCCGCTCGAAGCGACGCCGAGGATCACATCCCCCGCCTCGACCCTCGCCGGGTCGACCAGCTTCTTCTTGTCGACCACACCGACTGCGAAGCCGGCGAGGTCGTACTCTCCGTCCGCATAGAAGCCCGGGAGCTCGGCGGTCTCGCCGCCGAGGAGAGCGCAGCCGGATTGCTTACAGCCCTCGGCGATGCCCCGGACGACCGCCGCGCCGACCTCGACGTCGACGCTGCCGGTGGCGAAGTAGTCGAGGAAGAAGAGCGGCCGGGCCCCGGTCGTGAGCACGTCGTTGACGCACATGGCGACTAGGTCGATTCCCACGGTGTCGTGCACCCCTGTCGCAAACGCGACCTTGAGCTTGGTACCGACCCCGTCGGTTCCGGACACCAAGATGGGCTCTTCGAGGCCCTTGGGGAGCCCGCAGAGCCCCGCGAATCCTCCGATGGAGCTGAGCACCTCAGGGATGCGTGTTGCAGCCGCGAGCGGCTTGATTCGCTCGACGAGGGACTCGCCAGCTTCGATGTCGACGCCTGCGCCGCGGTAGGTCATTCCCGCCATGGGCGCGAAGCTACGGCGGGGCCCGCTCTGGGTCAACGCGGGGCGACGTCCCCGTCGAGGCCAGCATCCAGGGAGAGCGGCTGCCGACCCGCGTCGGCCTCGGATTCGGCCTCCTCGTCTGCCCCGAAGTCGAAGATGATCTCTCCGGAATTCGAGCCGGAGGCCGCGCCGCAAGCGAGAGCGCCGATCGCCAGGAGGGCCGAGAGGAGGGCTACCAAGATCCGCTGTTCTTCATGCTCGCCCAAGGTTCCGCCGGCGGCAGGGCCTCGCCGCGCTGGAGGAGCTCGATGCTGATGCCATCAGGTGACCGGACGAATGCCATGCGTCCGTCCCGGGGAGGGCGGCCAACCGTCACCCCGCCGTCCATCAGGCGCTGGCAAAGCCCGTAGATGTCGTCCACTGCGTACGCCAGGTGGCCAAAGTTGCGGCTGCCGGCGAAGTCCGTCGGGTCTTCGGGGTCCCAGTTGTGGGTGAGTTCGACCTGCGCCTCGTCATCGCCCGGGGCGGCGAGGAAGACCAGAGTGAAGCGGCCACCTTCACTCGCCCGGCGGCGCACCTCCCAGAGGCCCAGGAGCGAGACGTAGAAGTGCAGCGATGCATCGAGATCGCGCACTCGGACCATGGTGTGCAGGTACTTCACAACGGGAATGTACCCGAAACTTGGTCAGTACGGGTTGGTGCTGGTGAAGCCCATGCTCATGCGGCCATTGCGCATGCGACTCGACGCGGCGGCCATCATCTCGACATCTTCGCCGAACGAGACGCTCTCGCTAAAGCCCTCGAAGCCGACCGCCGTCGCGACGACCGTATGGCTGCCGCCGACCGCGGCCGAAACATCGTAAGGGTTGTCGACGAGCTGTCCGTCGAGGGTCAGGCGGGCATCTGCGGGCTCGGTTCGGATCAAGACCCGAACCTCGGCCGGCGCTTCGGCGGCCGCCGGGTCGTCTGCGCTGGTCGTCGCGCCTCCGGCGGATGCGCCGAGGACGTCCTGACCTTCCTGGCCGTCCTGCCCTTCCGCTGCGGACGTTCCCTCGGCCGGAGCTGAGGCGACCGCGCCGTTATCGGCGTCATCGTCGTCGGATCCGCTGACCGCGACGGCAACCACCGCGACGGCGATCAATGCGGCGACGCCGCCAGCCGCGTAGAGCATGCCGCGGTTCGACTTTCGGGCTGGCAGGACCGGGGCGGTCATCATCGCGTCGAATGCCGAGGAGTCTGCCACTCGCACCGGGCGTACCGGTTCTGGAGCCGGGGGGGGGACCGAGTCCGGTGCGATGATGACCGAGGGGATACCGGCAGGTTCCGGGGCGCCGACGTTCGATGTCTCTGGCGCGGCGGACCCTTCGGATGGGGTCGACGCTTCCGGGGAAATGATGATCGAAGCCTCGGGAGGCGGCTCAGGGGCGACGACGACCGAGGCGGCGGCCGGGGTCTCCGGCTCCGGTTTGCCGGTCGCGGCTACTGCAGCCGGCTCCTCGGGCTTTTCGGCGGCGGGGGCGTCTTCACCGTTGGCATCCCCCGCAGTCGACCACCCGCCGTCGATGGACTCCCAGCTCGGCCGAAACTGCGCCGCCAAACGGTCCGCGTCATCGGTCGAGAGCCGCCCGGCGTCCCCTTCGCCCTCGGCGCCGTCTGGGGTCGTTGTGGCTCCAGACTCCGACTTCGTCGCGTCTTCGTCGGGACCGGGGGATTGTGCGCTAGCGGTCATCTTCGTACGGGGCTCAAACTATCACCCCCTGCGGCTAGGCGCCAAGGTCGAGGTAGGTGGAGGTGGGCGTCCCCGCTTTGAACCATTGCCGAGGTATTTCTTGGCTCTCGGCAGAAGATCGAGCCGGACATCCGGCGGGCGATCGACGCGCCCCCCTGTCTCACTCCTCGTCATTCAGTAGGAGGCGTGCGTAGCGCTCCCGCGCGTCGTCCGAGATCTCGCGGAGCATTTGGACCACCTGCTCGACGCCGAGGCGGTGGGCCATCATGGCGTTCGTATCGCAGATGCGGTCGTAGAGCCGGGGCTTGCCCTTGGGGTGCGCCGCCAGGAATTCGAAGATCTCTTCTGGGGGCAGATAGGCGTCCTCTCCGTCCCGGCCCTCGTAGATGGCGGCGAGGCCGTCGAGGCGCACCCACTGGATGGTGGGGTCCGGGGAGCGGCGGAAGAGAGGCACCATCGCGTGCCCGTTCTCGCCGAACTCGAGGCCGGGGTGCAGGGGGGCGACGGCGAAGACGGAATCGCCCCGGCGTTTGTGGCCCAGGTCGGTCAGCGCGATGGCGAAGCGCGTGAACGCGTCCCCGTCGACTTCGACCAGGGGCAGGATGACCTGGGTGACGACGACACCGGATTCGATCGCCTCATCCATCAGGTCGAGGAGCGCATCGACGGATGGCGTGTCGGCGTAGTGAACGACTCGTCGGGTCTCTCCGTTCTGCCGGCCCTCCTTCGAATAGGGGCAGAAGGCGAAGCGCTCGATGACATCCGTGAGGTAGCGTTCGTTTGCTTCGAGCGCCGCCTCTTCGATGGCGCGCTGGGTTTCCGGGCCGACCGTCGGGAGTGGTTCGTAGGGCGATTCGAGGCGCTCCGTCACGGCGCCATGATACGGGCATTTTTCGCGCCGTGAGGTGCCATCGATCAACTGGGGGCGCGGAGCCGCGATCGAGAACCCTTGGGCGGCGGCCGAGGGTATTGCTATCTTTCGCCGGTGCTGCGACGCGAAGAGCTCGATGCCCTTCCTCGCCTCGGTTGGGCTGCGGACCCGACCCCGGTGACGCCTCTTCCGGACCTGGCCGAAGAGCTCGGCCTCGCTTGGCTTGGCGCAAAGCGGGACGACCTCTGTCCCGACCTGCACGGGGGCACGAAGGTGCGCAAGCTCGACTTCGCCCTCGCGGATCCCCGCTTCGCCGATGCGGCCGAGTGGGCCTCGGTAGGGGCCATCGGGTCGGGGCATCTGGCGACGTTGACGGCCGCAGCGGATCTCGGGGGGCATCGACTGCTCGCATTGACCTTCTGGGAGCCCCTCGGGCCGTGGGTCCTCGACAACCTCGCGTTCACCGCCTCCGGCCCTACGGAGCTGCGCTACTTTTCGAACCGCGTCACCCTCGCGCTTCGTCACCCTCGCGCCCTGCTCGCAGAACGCCTCGGCGGTCGCGCGGTCGTCGCCCCCGGCGCGTCCTCCCCGACGGGTACCATCGGCATGGTTCGAGCCGGGCTCGAACTCGCTGACCAGATTCGTTCCGGTGAGCTCCCGGAGGTCGATCGGATCTACGTGCCCCTCGGTAGCGGTGGAACGGTCGTGGGCCTCTCCCTCGGCCTGGCTCTCGCGGGACTCAGGCCCCGCGTGCACGCGGTCTCGGCCGTCGAGGGGGTATTCGCGCGGCAGTCGCGCCTCGACACCCTCGCAGCGCGGACCGTCTCGGCAATGCGCGCCGCTGGATTGCGGCTGCCCGCTGAGGTCGACCGGGCGCCCATCCACATCGACCGCCGCATGCTCGGACGAGGCTATGGCCACCCGACCGACGCGTCGCTGAGAGAGTGCGAATCGCTTTCGCGTTTCGGCCTCGGTCTCGAGCCCGTCTACGGCGGCAAGGCGATGGCTGCGCTCTGTGCGGATGTCAGCGACGCCCGCGGCGAGCAGGTGCTCTTTTGGCATACGCCGCACCGCGGCACCCTGCCGAGCTCTGATGGGTGGGAGCAGCGGTTACCGCGGACGCTCCAGCGGGCGCTCCAGGCAGCGGAGGACGGCGGGGCATGGGGCAAGATTGGTCGACGCCGATGGGTCGCCCTCGGCGCAACGGCGGTGGTCGGTGGCGCAATTGGCGCACGCGTTGGTTTGCATGGGTCGGTCTCCGGATGGGAAGGGCATGCGCTCTTCGAGTGGGAGGGGGCGGTGCTCGCCGCGGCTGCCGAGGCTCTGGTCCCGGGCGTTCCCGGGGGAGAGATCCCCGGCGGCGTCTCCCCGGACGACATTGCGTGCAACGTCGACCGCTACGTCCTCGGCATGCCCAGCAAAATGCGAACCGAGATTCACGGCCTCTTCGCGCTGGTCGAACACGGCACTTCCCTCGACGGCAACCTCCGGCGCTTCACCCGCCTCGCTCCGGCCGCGCGCCGCGAGTTCGTCGAGGCCCTCGCCCTTCGCGACGACGAACTCGGGCAGGCGGCGAAGGGCCTACGTGACTTCGCCTACCTCGGCTACTACCAGGACCCCCGGGCCTGGCCGGGCATCGGCTATGGCGGCCCGTGGGTCGGCCCGGTGCCGGGCACCGCCAGCCGCTACGACTCCCTCGTCGCGCCCCCTGGGGCCGTGCCGCCGGGAGTGGCCTCGTGATCTACGACGCGTCGCTCCTCGACCTCCCCACCGAGATCCATGCCGACCTCTGCGTCGTCGGGTCCGGGGCTGGGGGGGCGATGGTGGCCATGGTCGCGGCGGAGGCGGGTCTCGACGTCGTCATGCTCGAAGCCGGCGCCTTCGTGCCGCCCGAGTCCATGACCCAGCGCGAAGAGCAGATGGTTCCGCAGTTGCTCTGGGACCACGGTGGCCGCACCACCACGGACCGCGCCGTCGCGATTCACCAGGGCCGCGCCCTCGGCGGCTCGACCGTACACAACCTCAACCTCTGCAAGCGCATCCCGGCTGGAATCCTGGCGGCTTGGCGGCGAGACCGGGGGCTGTCGCACCTTCCGCCGGAGCGATGGGACCAGCTCTATACGGAGGTCGAGCGCTTGCTTTCGGTCAGCCGGGTCCCCGAGGACCAATGGAATAGGCACAACCTGATCCTCAAACGCGGCACGGAGGCCCTCGGTTGGGAAGGGGGAGGGCTTTCCCACAACCGGTCGGGGTGCATCGGCAGCGGGTTCTGCGAGGTCGGGTGTGCGTACGACGCGAAGAACAACGCGGCCAAGGTGCTCTTGCCGCGGGCGGTGCGTGCCGGCACCACGGTGCTGACGCGGGCCCACGCGGTGCAGGTGTTGCACGACGGCGGCCGGGCTCTCGGAGTCGAAGCTGTGGCCCTCGACGGGCGTACCCGTGAAGAGTTGTCGGCCTCGGCGACGGGCACCGCCGCCCTGCTCACGCGCTCGGACGTCCCGGACCCCGGCGGTGAGACCGGCCGGGGATTGCGTGTGCACCCCGCCCTCGTCGCAGCCGGCGAGATGCCCGAAGAGGTCCGGGCCTGGGAGGGCATCCCCCAGACCTACGAGTGCACCGAACATCTCTCCCTCGACGACGAGGCGGCGGGGTCTTCGGAAGGGTCTCCGGCCCGCGGCTCACGCGTGTGGTTGGTGCCGGCCTTCGCCCACCCCGTTGGCACCGCGACCATTCTACCGGGCCTCGGCGCCGACCATCGCCGACTCATGACCCTCTATCCGCGCCTCGCCGTGCTCACGGCGATGATCCACGACCTCACGCCGGGGACGGTGACTCCCTCGGGGGATAGGGGGCTCGCGATCGATTACTGGCCCGACGAGGAGGATCGCGCGGAACTGCTCTTCGGTCTCGAGGCCTCGGTCAAGTTGCTCTTCGCCGCAGGCGCCCGGCGGGTATTTGTCCCGTCGGACCCGGTCATCGAACTCTCGCCCTCGGACTCCCTCGATGGGATCCGAAACATGGAGCTACGGCGAGGCGAGATGGGCGTCACGGCAGTTCACCCCATGGCCTCGGTCCCCATGGGCGACGACCCGGACGTAGCCGCCGTCGGCAGCGACGGGGCTCATCATCACCTCGAGGGCCTCTACGTCGCCGACGGGTCACTCTTCCCGACCTCGATCGGCGTCCCCCCGCAGCTCTCCATCTACGCGATGGGCCTCCACGTGGGGCGGGTCATCGCGGTGGGCGCGCAGGGTGCGTGAATAGGAGCGCGCTGTACGGCCGGCGGGGGTGTGATCTGGATTGACGGCGTGGGTGGGGGTGCCTCCAGCTCCGGGGGGCTTTGTTACGCGACGACCCCTTCGGCCCAAATCGCGGTCTGACCTGGATCAGGTCTCGCGTTGGGGAACTGACTGGGTGCCCGCCGAACACCTGGACGAGGACGAGGCCGACGAAAAGTTCATGGTCGACGTTGATGAACTCGTGCCAGCCATCCGGCAGATGCCGGAAGTAGCCATTCCAAACCGTCCGGGCGCACTCCCGATAGGCGAGAACCTAGTCGGTCACGAGTTTCTGCGCTCCGCTCATTGGGCAAGCCTACAAGAACGAAGGCCCCAGACCGACGATCAGAGATCTTCGCTCCAATGCCAACAGCGAGCCCGTCTCCATCAGTACCTGGCTCAAAGGCGGCGTGCTCAGTGCGAGTGGGAGGTTCCGGCGGTGGGGTGGATGCGGAGGCCCGTGCGTGACCACGTCCGACATGCGGTACGGAATGAATCCCGCGGTCCCGCGACCATCCACCGGCAACTGCGAAAGTTAGGAGCGGAGCAGACGCGCCCTGCCGGGACCGGGATCATCCCCGTTTAATACCAACACCAGCCACGGTCATCGGCGACCAGCATCTCAGCCGAAGTTCGCCCGGCTTAGGTCAATCAGGCGGGGGTGGGGGTGCCTCCAGCGGAGGTAAAAGCGTCCGGCAACCGAGCGCCTTCTGCCTCCCGCGACACCAACCCCGCCAAACACAGCGCCAACTCCGGACGTCGCGTAACAAAGCCCCCCGCAGCTGGAGGCACCCCCACCCCCGCCGTCTTCGCGCTCAAATGCGCGTTCGTCGCTCCCCCGGCTACTTGCCGCCGGCGGGGGAGGCGGTTTCGCTCTTGGCTGCCGGCGAAGGCGTCTTCTTCGCGTCATCGGCCTTGGGCTCTGGCTCGCTCCAGCCGTCCTGGGGTTTGCCCGGACGGGCGGCGCGCCAGACGTCAGAGGCCATCTCTTTGAGCGGGCCTCCGTGGACCTCGAACTGCTTCACGAGGTGGCCGACGCCTGCGTTTCGGGTGCCCTCGACGCCGTGCTGGGCCATCCAGAGAGCCTTCTCCCACTTGGGGGTGCCGGTACTCGCAGTCTTCGGTAGGACCTCGAGCATCTTGCCGATCTCACCGATCATCTCGAGGGCGTAGCCCATCTCGGCCTTGCTGTGGGCGGCCGTGACGTTGCACCGGAGCCGCTCCGTATTGGGGGGAACACCGGGTGATACGAAGGGCATCATCATCACCCCGCCACCATGGAAGAGATAGGCGCCGAGCTTGAGCGTCAGCATCTCGTCCCGAATCATAATGGGCGTGATGTGCGTCTC
>JAFDCW010000048.1 GCA_019312705.1 Deltaproteobacteria bacterium | reverse complement strand
CCCACGACCACCCAAACCTTCCACCGGGATACGGCAAGGGCTTCGCGAACCTTCCCTTGGCGGGAGCGGGAGCGGGTCAGTTGAAGCCGTAGTTGTAGGCCGCTCCGAAGTTCGTGTGTGGAACGACCGCCCAAAAGAGATGGTCGGAGACGCTCGGCATCGAAAGGTAGAAGACCCAGTTCTCATCGATCGACTCCCGGTGCTCCGGGGGATACACGGCGTCATCCGCGTCGTCGCGGCGTGGAACGAGCGCGAGCAGCGTATCGGGCTGGCTCATGTGGCAACGCAAACGCTCGGCCGGGTCTTCCTGTGGACATGTGGCACTGTCGTCCGCGTCGACGAGCAACGCGAGAGGGCTTTCGACGTCCGTGTCGTCTCCGAGAAAGCTCTTGATCGCGGCATCGAGCGCGAGTGAAAACCTCGACCCCTCATCCCAGGGGAGCTGGTAGAGGACCTCGTACTCCGAGAAGGAAATCCGCGTATCACCCTCGGCGCCATTGTCCGTGAGCACGCGGCGAGCGACAGCCTCAGTCGCGGTTGGCCCGTCGTCGCAGGCCCCGCCTTCAGACTTGGGCACGAACGCCGTGCAGTCGTAGATGTCTCCGTCGCCTATCATCGCCACGATCTCGGTGGTGCCGGCACGGAAGAACACGCCGACCTCGCTGCCGCCGCCATACCACTTCAGGTGGTCGTAGCTCTCACCGGTCGCCTCATCGTAAGCCGCATTGAATCGAAAACCGGCGTAATCGATGCTCTCGAACGCTTGCTCGACAGTCGTGATGTCTTCCCAGCCGCTCGCATCCATCGCCACGATGATCTGCTGAGTCTGGAGCTCGCCAACTCTGTCGCCAGCCGAGGGCCCACCACCCGCTGCATAACCCAGATAACCAAGCTGCTCTGTCGCGCGAGTCCCGACGCCAAAGACGCAGCCCAGCGTCGGCGCTGTCTCGCACTCCACTTCAGGCTCGGGTTCCGGCGTTTCACAGCACACCGAGTAGGTGAACCAGCCATTGGGCGCGCGGCAGTACCCGTGCACATCCATCGTGGCGCCTGCACAAGCCGCTTCATCGGCCTTGCCGGCTAGCGGACCTTCTAGATCCGGGGGCACCTCGGCTGCGCATCCCACGAAGAAAAACGCAGAAGGAACAAGGAAAAACGGCGAGAAACGGCGAAGGAAGCCGGGTCGGGGCATCGGGGTTCTCCAGACAGAGCGTTGGTGCTACCCCCGCGTGTGCAATCGACGTGCCGCCCCGGCCAGCTGATGCCTGGTGGGTTCAGTCTGCGCCGCCGTGGTAGCGTTCGCCCGTGAATGCGGGGACACCTCGATTCGTGTGGCTCATCGGGGTCGCGCTTTCGATATTGGTGGCGTGCGCGGACGACGCTGAGATGAGCGACGCCACGTTGCCGGTCATGGACGCTGGCGCTGACGGCGGCGGGATGGATGGCGGCGGGATGGACGGCAGCGGGATGGACGCCGAGCCCATGACCGACGCCGGTTCCATGACCGACGCCGAGCCCATGACCGACGCCGGTTCCATGACCGATGCCGACGCCGGCTCCATGACCGATGCCGACGCGGGATCCATGACCGACGCGGGCTCCATGACCGACGCCGGTTCCATGACCGATGCCGACGCGGGCTCCATGACCGACGCCGGTTCCATGACCGACGCGGGCTCCATGACCGATGCGGGAGCGAGTGATGCGGCCGTTGCGGCGTGCGGCCTTTCGCCCAACTTGCGTCTGACTCCGACTCCCACCTCGTCCAATGCGGCTGGACTCGTGTGGGACGGCACCGGATACGGTGTTGCGTGGACCGCCAGCGGCGACGTGTTCTTCCAGCGCCTGGACAGCACGGGCGTGCCCATTGGAGTGCCGACCACCATCAGCAACGATCCGATTTCCTCGGAGGGGATCAGCCTCGCGTGGGACGGCACCGAGTACGCCATCACCTGGTATGACCAGCGGGACGGGAACTACGAAATCTACTTCGCTCGCGCCGACGCGGCTGGCACGAAGATTGGTGGTGACGTCCGTGTGACCAACGACCCGGGAAGATCCTGGGGCGCGGTGCTCACTTCGAACGGTACCGGCTACGGCGTGGCATGGTGGGAGAACCGCGGCACAGAGGGCGACGAGGTCTACTTCGCTCGTCTCGACGCGGCCGGCACGAAGGTTGGGAGTGACGTGCGCGTCACCACGGCCGGAGAGCTCGCGGGGAGCCCATCGCTCGTGTGGAATACCAGCGGCTACGGCGTGGCATGGAGCGATCGGCGCGACGGAAACTCCGAGATCTACTTCGCACTGCTGGATGCGAGTGGGGCAAGGTTGAGCACCGACACCCGCATCACCAACGCCGCCGGCGCCTCGGGCCTGCCCTCGCTCGTGTGGAACGGGTCGGGTTACGGACTCGGATGGGAGGACAACCGAAGCGGAAGCCAGGAGCTCTTCTTTACGAGACTGGACGTGGCCGGCGCCCAGATCGGTACCGACCGATACGTCAGTGACCGCCTGTTCACTCCCTGGAATCTCGTCTGGAACGGTACCGGCTACGCTGCCGCGTGGTCCGACGCTCGCACGGCTGATTCCGGAAACCTGGAGGTCTACTTCGTCGAGCTCGACAGCACAGGCACGCCCCTCGACGTGGACCTCCGCGTCACCAACGCCACCCTCCAATCACGGGCCCCCGCCCTCGTCTGGAACGGCACCCACTACGGCGTCGTCTGGACTGACGCTCGCGACGCGGTGTGGGCGGTGTACTTCTCCGAGGTGTGCCGGTAGGCGGACTATCTAGCAGGGTTTCAAGGCCTGGTTTAGTTGAGGCGGTTGGAGACCTCATGTGCCCGACGCGCGTTTCACTGCACAGTGGAGGGAATGAAGATCCCAGCGGCAGTTCTGCTCGTCCTCGTCGGATGTTCGTCGGCAACAGGAGAGCCTGAAGCGTCGCGGTCGATTCCGCGGGCCGAAAGCTCGCGCGCGACGGAGACACCGGTTCGATTTCTCGGCTCCGATGGACTACTCGGGTGCGCATGGCCCCGGGCAAACGACGTCATTGTTGCGCACATGCCCGAGCTTGGCCCGGCGTTGTCGGAATGCGCACAGCGTCATTCCTTTTCCGGACCGTTGTCGATTTGGGTCTCCATCGCGGCGAGCGGGCAAGTCGAGCATGCCGGACCTCCCAATCCGCCCCCGGCGTCGGCGGTTCCGGAGTGTTTCTACTCGCTGGTCGGCGCGACACGATTCGCGAGCGGGCCGCCGGCATGTGGTTCGTCGCTGTGGCTTCGCTTTGCCGTCGAGTGATGGGGCCGTCAGGTGCCGGCCATTCGTTTGCGGCGTTCTTTTTCGACTCTCGCCAGCTCGGTCGATTGACGCGCAAGGCCTCCGGCCGTTGCAACGAGTTGGTCGAGATCGGGGGCCCGCGAACGCAGGATAGGACGAGCGGCCGTCCTGTCGCCCGCGTCAGTAGTTCATCGGCCCCGGTAGAACGTTCGGTAAACCAGACCCAAGGCGACGTCGCCGCCTCGGGCCGCGATCCGGAACCGCCTGCTCCATCTGGGCAACCAGGGCTCGAGAACGCCGGCCGGCGTGCGCTTCTCCCGGTGCACGGTCGCGACGAGGAGCGTCTCTTCGGTCCCGGCGCGAGTGATGATCTCGCCGTCGGCGATGCAAGAACGTCCCGCAAACCGTCCGCGCAGAGCGTTCCCAAAGGGCGGGAGGCACGCGTCGAACGAACCCGCGGCGTTTGCCAGCAGCACTGGGACCCCCAGGGCCGCCGAGAGGTGCAAAGGGACGTCCTCTGTTGCCTTCACGTGCGTCTCTGAGAAACGCGCTCCGTACGGGAAAGGCTTGGTGTGTCGGTGATCGGGCCAGGCGGCCCCGATGACGACGAGGTCTACGTCGCCTTGGTAGGCGCTCCACGGCGTCGGAAAGAGCATGTCCGCGCAGATGCCGAAGCCGATGCGCCCGATGTCGCACGTCAGCACGGTTGCCCCTTCGCCGCATAGCCAGAACGCGTTCTCGACCGAAGAGACATGCTGCTTCCGGTAGCCGCCGACGCGGCCCTCGGGCCCGATCAAGGTCAAGACGTTGAAACGAGAGCCCGCGTCGAGCTCCGTCATCCCGGAGATGAGGTAGAGGTCCTTCTCCCGTGCAATCTCCGTCAGTGCCGTGGTGATGGGGCCGGGAATGGGTTCGCCAGCACTCTCGTAGCTCAGGTCGTAGCCCGTCACGCTCATCTCCGGCAGCGCGAGGAGTCGGGCACCGCGCGTGCGCGCCTCTCTCGCGAACTCTGCGATCCGCGCAAGCCGCTCATCGAGCGTGCCGCCGCTGCCCTCCATCTGGGCAACAGCGACGGTCAGCGGTGGAGCTGAGAGGGGCATCTACGCGGTTGAGAGTACGCCTCACCGGCCTGGCATGAAACGAACGCAAACACGAACGCAAACGCGAACTGCCCCTCCCCGGTTCGATGGCGCAAGAAGGCAGCTTTCGATATCATGCGACCGTGGAGATCAAGCCCGGCACCCTGCTCGGCGGCTATCGCGTGCTGTCGCACCTGACGAAAGGCGGCATGGGCAGCCTCTATGTTGCCCGAAAGGATGGCCCCGGGGGCTTTGCGCGCGACGTCGTGCTCAAGGTAGTGCATCGCGAACTGTCCCTGGACGACGAGTTCGTGCGCCTCTTCCTCCAAGAGGCCCGCTTGTCGGTGGCCATCCGGCACCCGAACGTCGTGCACGTCGAAGATCTCGGGCAAGAAGGCAATACCTACTTCATCGTCATGGAGCTCTTCGAGGGAGTCTCCCTGAGCCGAGTTCTCAAGAGGATGCGGGCCGCCGAGCAGCCCTTCCCTACGGCCATCGCGGTGTACATCGCCCGTTGCCTCGCCGACGGTATGCACGCAGCCCACGAGACGACCGACCGCCAGGGCCACCCCCTCGACATCGTGCACCGGGATGCCACCCCCCATAACGTGCTCGTCGGCCGGAACGGGCAGGTGAAGCTCATCGACTTCGGCATCGCCAAGGCACGAACGGCGACGGTGTATACCCAGAAGGGCATGGTCCGGGGAAAAATCGCATACCTCGCTCCAGAACAGGTCTGGGGCAAAGCCGTGGACCGGCGGACCGACATCTACGCCCTCGGCGCGGTGATCTACGAAATGCTCGCAGGTCGACGCCTCGTCGAAGCGAACAACCAAGCCGAGCTCTTCGCCATAGTGCGGGAGCCTGACCACGCCCCCGTCAGGACCTTCCGCCCCGAGATCCCAGCGGACCTCGACCGTGCCGTCATGCGCGCCCTCGCGCCGAGCCCGGACCAGCGTTACGCCACCGCACGGGAGATGCGCGACGCCTTGATGGATGCATACCCGGCCGCTCTGCGCACCGGCGCCGAAAACCTGGCCCCGGTGGTGCAGCAGATGGCCGCGAAGGAGTTGGCGGCCATTCAAGGAGTCATTCGGTCCTCGAGGGAAGCGGTTCCGCACCAGGGCAGCCCATCGAGCTCACCCGCCCGAAAGGACATGGCGCCGCCAGCGGCCCTGGATATGCCGGCGATCCCGGCCCCGATGATCCAAGACCACGCCCTCGGGATGTCGGATTCTGACGGGACCGACGCGAGCCTGCGCGCCGCAGGAATCGATCCCCGTTCAGGCAGCGTCCTAAACGGCGCGCCGGCCAAGGCCCTCGCGGCAGGCACGATGCCGATCCCCCTCGTCCCCCCCGCCCCCCCCCCCGGGACCGAGGCGCGACGGCGTGTCGACTCCGTCTCAGGCGCCCACCAGATTCGGCAACGGGCCGAGACCGGCTCGGGCACGGTCCCCACGGACGAAGCCCCAGGGCATCGCTTCAGCATGGAGGTAGAAAATGAAGAGCGGGCCCGAATTCGGTCGCGGCGCGAAACCCGGCAACGGACGAAGCGCCGGATGCTCATCGTATTGGCCCTCCTCACGCCCCTCGTCGGCGCGGCGATGGTCGTAGGCGCCCTCGCCGTTATGGGGTTCATCCAATGAGCATCACTGTTGCCGAGTTGATGACCGACGATGTCGTCACCCTGCCCGCGGATGCCACGATCGGCGAAGCGATGGGCGTCCTTGCCGAGACCGAACGCCGGCACCTTCCGATACTCGATGAGGGCCGCGTCATCGGCATGCTCAGTGACCGCGACCTCCGGCGCATCGAAGGGCTGATGGCCCTGGCCGTCGAGGAGCCCGCCAAGGCCCAGGGGGTCCTCGACCAGCCTGCCGCGGAACTGCTCTCCGGCGATCCGGTAACTATCAATGGGGACGCCCCCGTCGTCGACGCCATCGACATCCTCGTCCGCGAGCGGGTGGGTGCTCTGCTCGTGGTCGACGGCGCCGGGATGCTCACCGGCATGCTCAGCTATATCGACATCCTCGAAGCAGCCCGAGCGAGCTTCGAATGAGCGGGTTGCCACCGGAGAACGGCATCCTTCCTCGCCTGCGCGCCGTAACACCTCGGGCTCACCGATAGCGCCGGGGCCGGACGGCCCACGCGAGGGCCAGCAAGACGAGGACCGCCGTCTGCTGGGGACCCCGGGGCCCGATTCGGCGCCGACCACCAACCCGACAGCTCCCCGCACCACCGGCGCACCCCGCCCCCCCCACGTCTCCGCTGCACCCACTGCCCCCGGCGTCCCCGGCGCATCCCGCGCCGCCGGTGTCGCCCTGGCAGCCGCCGCCGCCGCCGCCGTCGCAGCCGCCGCCGTCGCTCTCGCAGCCCCCGCCGCCATCCCCCGAGCACCCCGACCCGGCACCACCGCAGGACGATGTGCTTGCTCTACCGAACGAACTCTCGGACGGGTAACGGTCATCTTCCCGGGAGACGGGGGAAGCCGACTCGGTCGGCCCAACAATGCGCCGGACCACGTTGCAGCTCCGGGGGATGACCACCAGTTCGTCGGACAGTTCGGTGAAACGCACCCGGGGGATGCACTCTCGGTCTTCCCAGCCAAAGCGCCCCCGGCTGAGTCGGATGACGTCGCCAGCACCGTCCGTGAAGACGAGTTCGAGGCGGCCATCGAGGCACTCGCAGTCCTCGCCCAGTGCCTCTTCGGGGACCTCGAGGACGCCGCGGGCGTGCTCGGCGACGAAGACCGTCTCACCATCGCGCTCCTCGGTATAGGCGAAGGTCGGCACCCCTTCGTCACCGAGGGGGATGTCGAGCTCACCGCGACCGAGGATCCCACCGGCGCGCTCCAGTTCGAAGTAGACGAAGAGGCCGTCGGGGTGGTGCTGACTGGTCTCGGTCGTGAGGAATGCAAAACCCGAAGGACTCTCGTAGGGCGCCTCCATGCCCGCCTCATCGAGGCAAGCATGGCCATCGAGGGTGCACTCGACCTGCCCTTCGTAGACGTCCGCGACAAAGAGGCCTACCTCACTCTCACCGCTGCAAGAGGCGCAGAGCAGGCTCCCGGCGAAGCCGGTGACGATGCCGAAGCCGCGCCAGAGCATACGCATCACAGGTGCCAGGTGACCGTCCCCGACAAGACGACGGGCATCGGGGTGTAGATGCCGAGGGCTTCACGGGCATCGTCGAGGCCATCATCGGTCGCGAGGACTTTCACCCGGAGGCCCGCCGACAGTTCGCGGAAGATGCGGCCCTGAACGCCCCCGCCGAAGGCGAAGTGGGCGTACCAGCCACTGGTGTGCAGTTCGGTGAGACCATCCCGGGCGAGGCTCGACGTGACGAAGGTGGCCCCCGGCAAGATATCGAGGAAGATGCGCAGATCCCGGAGGATGGGCAGGTAGGTGCGTAGACCGAGGGAAATGTCTCCGTACTCGCGACCGTCAACGTATCGCGCGCCATCGATTTGTCCGTCGCTTCCCCCGAGCTGGAAGCCGGCCTCCCCGACGAGATAGAAAATGGGAGGAAACCCTCGCAGGCGTCCGCCGGCACCGACGAGCAGACTGCCCGCGAAGCCAACCGAGCCGGTGAAACTCGAACCGAGATTGAGCTCGACGATGAAATGGGTGCCTGGGTCCTGGGGCTCCTGGGGCTCCGGCGCGACTTCGACCACCGCCGGCGTGGCTCGGGTATCGACGACGATTTCGATCGGTGGCGAGGTGGCTGGAGGCCTCACCATGACCTCTCGCACCTCTGGCTCTCGATATGCGGGGCCCGAGGTGCCAGCCCTGGCCCCGGGTACGTCCTCCGCCCGCACGTCACCCGTGAAGATCGCGAACACGATCCCGAGTGACGTGAGGGCCCTGCTTCCCCACGTCATGGAATGACGAGCCGCAAGGTCCGTGCCTCACGAATTGCCCCCAGAAGAGTAGCAATTTAGCCGCGAGAGTCCCCCCAGCTCACACCTGTGGTGAGGGAGTCACGGGGCCGGTGCCTCATCCCCCGAGAAGGGCGACCAGATAGCCGACGCCGTAGGGCCCCTCGTAGGACAGCACGCGGTGGGATCCTTCGGCCCCGCTTGGATCGCCCCCGAGCACGCCGAGGGCGACGTCGAGGGAGTCCACGACGTCTTCGGCGGCGCGTCGGCGGAGGGCGGGGTCGATACGCCGGACGGCGGCGATGTCCGAGGCCGCCACCGCCGCACAGACCGCGCGGTCGAAATCGGCGGCGTTCGCATCGAAGCCGGCGGGCGCATCCGGGGTCAAGCGGTGACTCATGTCTCCGGACGCGATGAACGCCCAGCGCTCCCCGGAACTCGCGGCGGCAGATGCGATCGCAGCGCCCATCGCTTCACACTCTGCGTGGTGGGGAGTCATGGGATGGGCGAGCCGCACCGTCGGCCCACCCCACCCCGCGGCGACGAGGAAATGCAGCGGCACGAGGGCCCCGTGGTCGACGGATCCAAGGGGCACCGCAGCCGCTGCGACGCCCCGATCCTTGGCGGCCGTGGCGATCGCCATCGCCCGATCCGGGGCCCCGGGGAGCGTCACCCCGACCTCCGGCACACCGAACCGACCAAAATCCCCGGAGGCCGTCACGTCCGCCGCCAGAAGGAAACCATCCTCGGCCCGGGGCGCGTGGGGGCTGACGATCACCACAGCATCGGGCGCGCACGCGACGACATGGGCCGCCGCCTCGACCATGGCCTCGGTCGTCGCCCGGCAAAGGCGAGCGCGCGCTTCCTGGGCGACACCGGGCACCACGATCGGCGCATGGCACATCAGCACGCTGTCGATCACGGCCCCTCCGTTGGATCGAACGTCGCTTCGACGCAGCGTTCTTCCTGGACCCACGGCCGACCCGTACCACGAGTCGAACGCATCGGAGGCACCGAATGTAGAAACATCGATGCTTCGACGGCACTGTCCCGGTTCACTCCGTTGTCGCGGCGACACAGATGCCGGGAACCTCGAGTGGGCCTGTCCAGACGCGACCCCTCGGATCGTTCGGTCGGACCGACCGAATCACGGTATCGTTGTCGTCGCCGCGAGCGACGTAGACTTCGTCCGCGACCGGCGCTCGACCTGTGATGCGCGCGCGAAGTACCCGACGAGTACCCGCCGGCGGGAGCTCGCGCGCCCAAAACGCACCGATGCGCACAATTGGCTCGCTGTCGAAGCGCGCGATGATCTCGCCGAGTTCAGTGCGTACAGCCGTGTGCACAGCGATATGCTCAAGAAGATCGCCTCCGGGCTCATTGCCGCCCAGGCGCCACGGCGGCTCTGGGACCTCCGCGCCGGTCTCGTCGTCCAGGTAAAACGTCGCGAAGCCGTGCGGCGGGCCCCTCCAATGAAGGTCGATCCCTTCGTCCGAGATGTTTTCGAGCTCGATCGCAAGCGTGAGCGGCGCCTGTTCTTCGCCGCCGCCGGTGGTCACGAGGCGCGCGCGCAAGCCATCCAGGGGAGCAGACCAAGCGCCGGTCATTGCCCGGCACCCACCGTCCGGTGTGGGCGCAAGCTGGGGCCTTGGCGCAACCTCCCGCGAATCATTGGCGGTGTGTGCGCTCGGCGTAGGTCCGCAAGCATTCCCGCACGCCGCTGTCACAGAGAGCCAGAACATAGCGCCGAACCGAGTCGAAACGCGCGCAGCGCGTGCCAGCGACCTGGCCTGACCTTCTGGCCGATCATGCATACGCGTAATACGCGGCGCCACATGCGGATCTTCCCCATGGAACCACGCGCCTTCGAGGCGCGCACCCGGCAGCGAAGAGTGGGCTGGACCGAGCTATTCAATGATCTGCCGCTGACGCATACTCGACGCCTCGTGACGAGCGCATTCCCTGGGCCCATATGGGCCGAGCGCACCCCGGTGCGGTTCATCCATCGCGGCGCATGGTCCGATACGGTCGAAGCCCGTGCCCTCGGCGACGCTGGGAAGGTGAGCGCGATCAAGGTCGCAGAGGCCGGAGGAGGGCTCGAGGCCCTCACCGAGACGTGGGCCCAAGCCGCCGTCGAAGTGGCGGAGGCCGTGTCTCACCGGTGTATATCGACGTATCGCAGCGTCCAGGTCGTGGACGGGTTTCTGAGCGCCGAGCGGGAATACGTAGAAGGGGTCGATGTGGCCACGGCCATCCGAACCGGAGGCCCGGCGCCGGGGGCGGTTGCGGTGGGTATCGCCCACGCGGCAGCGGGGGGTGTCGCCGCCGTGCATGCGGCCGGGTTCGTTGCGGGGCGGGTGTCACCATCCCACGTGCTCACGGGTCGCGACGGTCGCGTGCATGTACTGCACGCGGCGACTCCCGAGGGAGCAGGTCACGTGAGCCGGGAGCGCGCCAAGAACGTCGACCGTGAAGTCGCCTTCGCATCCCCCGAACGCTTCGCCGGAGCGGTGGTGACCCGAGCATCGGACGTCTTCTCAATCGCTGCGGTCCTGCACCTGCTCGCGGTCGGTCGCCCAGGCATCCCGATCGAGCATCGCCTGGGCCGCGTGCTCGCGCGGCGGGGCGCCGTGCTCCTGCGACCGAACACGCCCGTCACGGGCCTGCCCCCGGAGATCACGACTATCGTATCGGCGGCCCTCGGCGGCAACGCAGAGCATCGACCGTCGATCGACGAACTGCACTTGGCGCTCGCGTCGGCGGCGGCCTCGCCCCACGAGATTGCCGCGTGGACGCGAACCGTCCTCGGGGCGGCGGCCCTCGGCGCGGGCACCTGAGCCAGCCTGGCGGACCCGCCTGAAGCCGATCGAACCGGGGCCTTGGGCGGCGACTCGGCCGGGAATGGTAACAAATGAACGGGGCTTTACCGGAAAATCATTTTACGTAAAATGAAAGACGCGTGGGTCCGACCCCGCACCTCTTACCGTAACTTGACCTGCGACCCCTTGATTGGAGAACGGGCAATGAGCGACAGCGAGCGGGAGCGGCGAAGAAACACGCGGAGGATGGTGCCGAGTACGGCGGTACTATTTCTCGAGGGCATCGAACTCGGCATGTATGGGGTCGACAACCTCTCGCCCGCAGGAGCCCTCCTCACCGGGGACATCGCGGCGCTCCAGGGAGACATGGTGACAGTCCTGCTGGTCCTCGATGGACGGCGTCCGGTCGAAGTGGACGGGCTGATCGTGCGCCTCGATCGCTCGGTCGGATCGACGGTACGCATGGGCATTGCCTTCGAGCACAGCTCATCGGCCACCGAAGACGCCCTCTCGGAGACCCTCTACGGAGTTTCCGCGATCCCGGACCGGGAGGATTTGGCCTTCCCCCGCCTCGAAGACGTCGGAGATCCGGA
>JAFDCW010000568.1 GCA_019312705.1 Deltaproteobacteria bacterium | reverse complement strand
ACATGCACCGTGCCGGGCAGCCCTTCGCACTCCTTGGCGAGGGCGGCGAGGCCATCTTCCTGCACGTCGCCGACGGCGACCTGGCCGCCGGCTTCGGCGATCCGCTTGGCAAAGTGGGCGCCCATGCCCTGAGCTCCGCCCGTGACGATGATCTTCATCTGGTCGAGGTCCATCAGAAACTCCGCTTTCTCATGAGGGGGCCGGTACGATCCGCTTCTCGCCCCTCCTTGTAAAGGGGCGTGGTGACCCCCCGGGAGCCGACAACACGGCACTTTTCCCGGGGATTGAATGGCCAGGGGTGCTTGTTGCGTCTGTGGCTAGGTGGTGAGAACGTGACACGGGCGATGGCACAGGCCTCCAAAGAGGGCGCGCGACCGATGTTGGAGCTGGCGGCGCAGTCGATCGCCCGCATCTCCGGCGTCGACGAAACCGTCGTGGACGTGCTGCACGGCCGCGCTTTCAAGCACTACGAGCCGTCCCTGCGCCAGTACCTCGCGACCCGGGTCGGTGATGTGGCCGCCGCCGACGCCGCCCTCGCCGAGCTTCGAGCCGTCGCCGCGGCCAAGGGAGCCAAGGAGCTGACCCGAACTCCGGGGATAAGGGCCAACCTCTACCGCCTCGCCCGGGAGATCGCCGGTCACCCCCGGGAAGGCCTCGATGGCACCGCCAGCGTCCGGCGCAAGCACCTGCCGTGGCTCACGCCCCGGGGTACCGCGAGCACCAACCCCGCGATCCTGAGCCGCCTCCGAGAGGCCATCACCGGCAGCGCCCAGGAGCTGCTCGAGCTGCGCTACGCCCGAGAGCTGAGCCCCCCGGAGATCGCCTACGTCCTCGAGCGCGAAGAAGCGGAGGTCGACCGGGACCTCTCGGCGGCACTGCTCAAGGCCCGGGGCATCGTATCGGACGCCGCGGTCACCGCCGGCGGGCGCATCGGTCAGACCCTCCTCGAAGCCTTCTCCCTGGACCTGCCGAAGGGCAGCCTGCGCATCGACCCCGACGACCGCCGCAAGCCCCTCGACGTGGGCACGGTCATCGGAGTCCGCTACGCTCTCCAAGAGCGGGTCGGCTCCGGTTCCTTCGCCGACGTCTACCGCGCGGCCGACAGAGACGTGCCGGGGCATGTCGTCGCGCTCAAGCTCCTGCACCAGGCCTCCTTGTCCGAGACGGCGAAGCAGTCGGCGCTCCGGGAGCTGCACATCATCGCCAGCGTGTTCCACCCGTCGGTGGTGCAGTTCAAAGACCACGGCTGGCACGAGAGTCGCCTGTGGTTCGTCATGCCCTGGTACGAAGGAGAGACTCTCGACGCGCGCATCGCGCGGGGACCGCTCACCAGGCGGGAAGCCCGGGACATCTTCGGCCCCCTGGCCCGGGCCCTGGCGACGATGCACGACGCGGGCATTCGCCATCAGGACGTCAAACCCGACAACATCTTCCTCGCGGACCTGCCCGGCTTCGCCTTCGCCGGTGGCGTGCTGCCCGTGCTCCTCGACCTGGGGGTCGCCGCGAAAGACGCCGAGATGGTCGTCGCCGGCACGCCCACCTATTTCGCCCCGGAGGTCGCCGCGCAGTTCGCCGACGTGCCCGTGACCGAGGGGATCGGCAGCAAGGCCGACGTCTTCTCCCTCGCCCTCGCCTTGCGCAACGCCCTCGAGCCGGACTCCCAGGACGACGTGTCCGCCGGCGCCATCGAGAGCTTCATCGCACACCGCGCCACGGAGCAGCCGGAACCGCCCTTCGACCCGAAGCTCAAGTTTCTGAAGCCTCACTTCGCGCGGTGGATGGCCATGAAGCCGGACGACCGGCCGACGGCGGAGGAGCTCGCCGACGAACTCGAGGTCCTGACCAGCCCCGAGGATCGGCGGGCGCGCACCCTTCGGCTGGTGCGCTGGCTCGGTCCCCTGCTCCTCACCCTCGGCATCACCTTCGGCGCGGTGGTCTACATCCTCGGCCAGCAGACCCGGGTCCAGGAGCTCGAGGCGGTGCAAGCGCGCATCGAAGCGGCGGAGACCCGCGACAGCCTCATCCTCGAAGAGGTGCGGCGCCGGGCCCTCGAGTCGGACGTCGCCGACGCCCGCCGCGAATACGAAGCGAGCGACCAGACCCGCGAAGAGCTCGCTGGCCGCCTCGCTGAGACCGAAGGCGACCTGACCGTGGTCCGCGATGGACTGCGAGGGGAACGGTCCCGGGTGGCGAGCCTCCGGGACCGCTTGGGCTCAGCGCGGCAGCGCAACGAAGGCCTGAGCTCTGACCTCACGGAGACCCGGGACAATCTCGGCCGGACCGAGCGAAGCCTGACGGCGAGCCAGCGCCGGGTCTCCGAGCTCAATACGCGCGTCGAAGGCTTCCGAACCGAACTCATCGCTCTACGTGCCGAGGGCGAGCGTGAACGGCGGCGCATCGCAGACCTGACCGCCGAGGCCAGCACCCTCCGCGGCCAGCTCGCCGGGGTCCGGGCCCAAAGCGGCGAGCTCGAACGCCGCCTCGCCGCCGCCGAACGAGACAAGGCCCAAGCCGAGGCTCAGCTGAGCGCAGCCAACCGCCGTATCGCCGAGCTCGAGCGAAACCTCGCGGCCGCCCGGACCGGGCCCCGGGTTCGGGCCCCAGAGGCCGAAGCGCCAACCACGACCGGTACGCCGATGGTGCGGCCCCCCCCCGCCAACCCGGGGATCAACGTCGCCCCGGGGACGACCGTCGTCGAACCCTGATCCGCGTCGATCGGCGCTCCCAGGTTTGCCCAGCACCCACTATGCTGCGCTGATGGCGGACCGTGAACGTACTTGGACCGGGGAGCGCTTCTACATGGACCGGGTCGCCGTGCCCAAACGCAGCGGCGGGGTGAAGTACAAAGACATGCTCGTTCATCCGGGAGCCGTGGCGATCGTGCCCGTCCTCGACGACGGGCGTCTGGTGCTCATCCAGAATCGCCGCTTCGCCGTCGGGCGCCAGCTCTGGGAGATCCCCGCCGGCACCCTCGAGGCCAGCGAAGACCCGGCGGCCTGCGCCGGCCGGGAGCTCATCGAAGAGACCGGCTACCGCGCCGCATCGATCGCAAAGCTCACCGAGTTTTTCACTGCCCCCGGGTTCTGCGACGAGCGCATGCACGTCTTCGTCGCGACGGGCCTCGAGGAGGTCGGCCAGAAGCTCGAAGATACCGAAGACATCGAAGTGCACGCGCTAAGCGTCGACGACATCCGGGCGATGATCCGCGACGGACGCATCGAAGACGGCAAGACCATCGCGTCGCTCTACCGCTACCTCGACGCGGACGAGTGAAACCGCGGGCCTAGTCGCTCTCCATCTCGTCGATCATGTTGTGAATCGTGCGGCGGGCCACTCCGAGCAGGCGGGCCGCCTGCGTCTTGTTTCCCTTGGTCAGCGCGAGGGCTTTCGTGACGGCGCGGATTCGGGTGGCCTTCGCTTGCTCGGCGAGGGTTCCGCCGTCATCCGGCCCGGCCGGGGGAGATGAAGGTCGGGCCCCGCGAAGCTGGCCCTCGACGTCGGCCGCCTCGATGGTGGCTGCGTCCGTGAAGATGACCAGGCGCTCGACGAGGTTCGCGAGCTCACGCACATTGCCCGGGAAGGACTGGGCCCCGAGAACCGCGAGGGCCCCTTCGCTGAAACTCATATCGGAACGCCCGTTGGCCCCGGCGATCTCCCCGAGAAAGTGCAGGGCCAACTCCGCGATGTCCCCGTCGCGATCCCGGAGCGGCGGCAGGTGCACGGAGAGCACGTTGACGCGGTAATAGAGGTCTTCGCGGAAGGTCCCGGCAGCCACCATCTCGTCCAGGTCCCGATGGGTCGCGGCGACGAAGCGCACGTCGGCTTTGCGCGCGTCCGTCGCGCCGAGGGGCGTGTACTCTTTCTCGTTCAAGAGCCGGAGCAGTTTCACTTGCGTCGAGAGGGGAATGTCTCCGATCTCATCGAGGAAGAGCGTGCCGCC
>JAFDCW010000567.1 GCA_019312705.1 Deltaproteobacteria bacterium | reverse complement strand
GGCGTCGCCGAGTAGGTGTAGACCAGATGCTGCTCAGGCACGCTGGCCCCGGCATCGGTCACGCTTCCGCCGGCGGTCTGCACATTGATGAAGACCCCGGGGCGGTGGACCGTGAAGGGGTTGGCGGTGATGGCGACGCCGGTGGCGATCACGTCGGAGACGAAGGGTTGCACCAGGACGGCCATCGCCACCTGCCGATGGTCGATGCGATAGAAATCGCGCTCGTCGTAACCGCGCAGGGTCCAGACGCTGGCCCATACCTCGCGGATCGCGTTGACGACGTCTTCCTCGGTCGGGTTCGCGTCGACGACGACCGAGCTGTAGAGCCCGGCGCCATTGAACCCCACCAGATCCTCGGCGTTGGTTGACGACCGGAAGATGGTCCGGGTGGCCCCGAAGGCCCGGAGCTTCTGGCGAACCTGGCGAACCAGGGCCCGGTCGACGGGCAGCCGGCCGATGATGTCGCGAAGCTCCTGGAGGTGCCGGTCCCGGGTCGGGCGGTCGTCACGAAAACCGCCGTCGACGAGCATCTGGTCGATGCCCGCGACCAGGTTGTTTCGCGTGAGGTGCTGCCGGTAGTGAGCGAAGGGGATGACGAAGCCCCCGGGGGTGCGTATCGCCGGCCTCATATTGCACACCTCGGCGAGCTGGGACGCCTTGGCGCCGGCGACGGGAACCGAGGCGTGCGTCAGGTCACAGAGCTCGAGGAGCCGCGATTCGGAGACATCGACCTGGGGCGTGAAAGGCCGCGGAGGGCGTAGCGCCGCCCAGAAGCGGTTGGCATCTTCGGGCTGCGCGGCCTCGACCTTGAAGTCCTGGGGGCCGACGAAGAGCCTCACCAGTTGGCCGTTGAGGGCGGTGAAGCGTGGGTCGTCGTGGGCGCCCCGGAGGGCCATGTTGGGCGTGCCGCGGTTCTGGCTGAGCACGCCGACGTGGGCGAGGGGGGCCTGGAGCGTACCGGTAACCAGGCCCATGGTGAGCGGCAGGTCCGGGGGAACGTCGGCAGTGACCAGGAGCTCGTTGCGCTGGACCGCCGCCATGTCGAGGGGACCACGGACGATTCGCAGATAACCGAAAGTGACGCCCTGGGTGAGGGGCTGATAGAGAAGGTCTCCGAGCAGCTCGTCGGTCGCGATGATGGGAAGACGATCGCGCACGCCGGCTACCTGTCGGTCGTTCAGGTCCGACAGCGAGCGGTAGCGCAGGTCGTCGCCGAAATACACGGCCTCCCGGACCTGTTCGAAGGCGCGCAGCACCCGGTCCCCGGCGAGGTCGTCGCCGGCGAGCATCTCGAAGGTCCAGGTATCCGCGTCGAGATAGTGCACCAAGCTCCCGCAGACGAAGCGTCTATCCACGGTCCGGTACTCACGCACATTGAACGCCCCGTGGGACTCGACGGGGCGCTCGGCCGAGTGCAAGAACTCGCGGGCAAAGTCGTAGTGGATCTCCCAGCGCGCCGTCTGCGTGAAATAGACCTTTCGCTCATCCTCGAGGTCGATCAGAAACTTCACCACCTCAGTGCGAGCAAAGACCGCGCCGTCGGGGCGAGCCGCGAGCAGGCTCCACCGATGGAGGTCGTCGATGCGGTGCACGTAGTCCGGTGCCTCGAGTGGCACGTCGGGCGCCGAATCGTCCGCCGGCTCGATGGCGGCGACGGACGGGCGCGGGACTTCGGGGCCGGTCAGAGCACCGCTCCCGGAACCGCAGCCGACGGTCGCAATTGTCAGGATGAGCGAGAGAAGGGTCGGAATCGTACGCACGGGCTGGATTCTACCTCCGATTGGGGGTCGGGATGTTGCGGGGCGCGCCAGGTGTTGGTAGGGCCGATCCATGCGTACCGAGACCCCCCTGGGGGCCCCCATCTTTGCCCTCGTCTTTGCCATCGTCTTGGCCATCTCCGGAGCCGGCTGCGGCGACGACGACGGTGGCGGAGGCGGAGGGACCACCGCCGAGGCCCCCGGGACAGGCCAAGGCGGCAGCACAGAAACCACGGCCCCCGGCAACGGCGAAGACCCGAGCGGTGCGGGCGGCGACACCGTGAGCCCGGGCGAAGTCCCGGCGGACCTCCCGAACGCGCTCATGCTCTCCTACGCCCAGTTCATCATCGAGGACGGCCAACTCACGCCCAACCCCGGCCCCGCGCGCCTCGGCATCCTGCGCCGGAGCGGCGGCGAATGGCAGATGGAGACCATCGAGGACGAAAACGCCATCGTCTTCCACAAGGCGATGGTCTTCGAGGCACCGACCGTGCCCGCGGGCATCGTCACCCTCTCGGGGACCCGGCCCGTGCGCGAAGGCGCCTCCGACGACGAGGCCATGGTGCGCATCTGGCGCCGGAGCGGCGGCGAGTGGTCCGCCGAGACCCTCTGGTCGGCGAACTTCGGCGGCCGGGTGAACCGTATGCGCGACGCAGAGATCGCCGACGTCTTCGGTGACGGTCGCCCCGACATCGCCGTCGGCACCCACGACCAGGGCGTCTTCACCATGCTTCGGCCCCCCGCCGAGGCCGGAGGCGAGTGGCAGGTCCAAGAGCTCGACCGCCGCGACCAGGCGACGTTCATCCACGAGATCGAAATCGGCGACATGGACGGCGACGGAACCCTTGAAGTCTACGCGACGCCGTCCGAGCCCAATACCCTCGAAGGCCACGAGCAGCGCGGCGAGGTCGTCCGCTACGTGCCCAAGGACGGCGGGGGGCGCACCGTCGTCGCAGACCTCGGCAATCGCCACGCCAAAGAGATCTACGTCGGCGACGTGGACGGCGACGGCCGGGACGAACTCTACGTCGCCGTCGAAGCCCTGACCGAAGGCCGCGACCCCAACGTGACCGTCGTCGAACCGGTGGAGATTCGCCGCTACGACGCCGATACGCCCCCGGACCAGGGCGTGGTCATCGCCACGATCAACGACCGCTTCTGTCGTTTCCTCACAGCCGGAGACGCGGACGGCGACGGCAAGCAGGAGCTGGTCGCGGCGGCCTACTCGAGTGGCCTGTGGTTGCTGAAGCCGGGGCGAGACCCCCGCGGTGAATGGTCCATCGAGAGCATCGACCGCGACTCGTCGGGCTTCGAGCATGCCTCCATCTTCGCCGACCTCGACGGCGACGGGTCCGACGAGCTCTACGTCGCCGCCGACCGCCAGGGCGAGCTCCGGCGCTATGTCTGGATCAACGGCCGGCCCCAGCGCAGCGTCATCCACTCCCGCGCCATCCCGGGCTCGATGATGACCTGGAACATCAACCCCATACCCGTATCGATGCTCGAGTAATGGCGGGCATCGACGAATCAATCGCGTTCCTCCCGATACGCATTGCGGTCATCGTGGTCTCCGACACGCGAACCGAAGACACCGACCGGTCGGGCAAGAAGCTCGTCGAGCTCGCCGAGGCGATGGGCCATACCATCCACGAAAAGGTCATCATCCCCGACGAAGTCGGTCAGATCGAAGCCGTGCTCCGGGGCTACATCGCCGACCCCGAGGCCGACGTGGTCATCACCACCGGGGGCACCGGCGTCACCGGCCGGGATACGACCCCGGAGGCCTTCGCTGCGGTCTGCGAAAAAGAGATCCCGGGCTTCGGCGAACTCTTCCGTTGGCTCAGCTACGAGAAGATCGGCACCAGCACCGTGCAAAGCCGAGCGACGGCGGGAGTGGCCAACGGCACCTACCTCTTCGCCATCCCGGGCTCGCCCGGGGCCGTGAAAGACGCCTGGAACGGCATCCTGAAGTTCCAGCTCGACATCCGGCATAGGCCCTGCAACTTCGTCGAGCTGATGCCCCGGCTGAAGGAGCTGTGACCTGAGGATCCTGGAACGCCATGTAGGAACCACGACGCGTATGCGCGTCGCGATGGCGGAAGGCATGCGCTTCGTAAAGCGTCCTTACGCTAACCTGCGCGCGAGGGTCATCACCGAGCTCGCCGGCATCACGGCGGCGGAGGT
>JAFDCW010000566.1 GCA_019312705.1 Deltaproteobacteria bacterium | reverse complement strand
CAGATGATGTCCCGCATTCACGATGCGGCTGAGGTCCCCAACGGATTCGGTTTCGAGGTCCTCGGCCTCTTCGAGGAGCATCTCCGAGTATCCGATGATCGCGTTGAGTGGCGTTCGGAGCTCGTGGCTCATGTTGGCGACGAAGAAGCCCTTCGCGCGGGAGGCGTCCAAGGCGGTTTCGAGCTGGTCCCGTTGCTGTCTCAGGGCTTCGGTCTGGCGTACGTTTTCCATGGAGATGGCGGCTTGGGCCGCGATGTGTTGGAGGAGCCGGATCCGGGCCGGGGTGAACGCCCCCGGAGAGAGCCCGTTTTCGAGGTAGAGGATCCCCGAGGAGGCGCCCTGATAACTGATCGGGGCGCAGAGCACCGAGGTGGGTCGTTGCTCCCAGCGGTCGGTCTTCCACCGCGCGTCCGCCCGGGCGTCGGCCAGAACCAGCGCCTCACCGGTCCTGGCGACGTAGGCGATGAGGTCCCGGGGCACGTCACCGCTGTCGCCGACCGGCTTGCCCGGAGACGTCAGGGGGACTCCGTCGGCGTCCGCAGCCGCGTCGATGACGAAGGCCCCGTCGTGTTCGATGAGCATGTGCCCTCGGGTCGCGCCGGCGATTTCGACTGCCACGTCGAGGATACGCGTGCTCAGGGTATCGGGTCGCAGCTCGGCGGCGATCAACGCCGCGGCCTCGAGGAGCGCCGCCGAGTCGAGGTCTCCCTCGAGGGTTCCGAGGGCCGGCGCCATGACGGACCGACCCAGGCGCGCTTCGTCGGCCTCGATGGTCGGCGTGCCGAGCAGCTCGGCGAACTCGTCGTTGAGGTGCTTCGCCTTGGCGGTCGCGCCCCAGCGGACCCAGGCCGAGCAGGCTTCCCGTAGGTAGGCCGTCCCGGCAGCGGCGCTGCCCAAGGCCAAGAAGAATCGACCCGCGAGCTCGTTGGCGAGAGCTTCTTCGTGCAGGAATCCCTCGGCCCGGGCGGCTGCGATCGAAGCGTCGAAACTCCGGAGGGCATCCGGGACGCGGCCTTCGATACGAGCGATTTCGGCCTCGAGGAGATGCACGCGGTGGGCATGGTTGGCGAGGGAGAAACCCCTCAGCACCAAGAGGTAGTCGAGGCTGGCTTTGACGGACGCGAGGGCGGCGGTGCGCTTCTCCTCCGGGTCGTCGGCGCTTACCTGGCCGAGGATCGCCAGGGCGCGAAACTGATGCCACCACGGGATGTGGTAGGTCGCGGGCACGCCGTCGGCGTATTCGCCACCGGCGTCCGCGAAGGACACGGCGGCCTCGAGGTCCCGGAAGACGAAGCGAACGAAGGTGCCGAGGTTGGTGACCACGAACGCTGCGCCGCGGAACTTGATCGACAGGAGTTCGTCGAGGTGAGCCGCCTCGTCGTACTCGGGGCCTACCAACCGGGCGGGGTCGGCGACCTGGTCGGTGAGGTTTCGAACGGTCTGGGCAAAGGGGGTCGAGCACGCCAGGCCTTGGCCGAGACCGTGGCGCTCGAGGACTTCGATGTTGCCCCCGATGACCGGGGCGAAGGAGGCGAGGTCGAGGCCGGCGAAGAAACCGTTGGCTATCTCCATGTGCAGGCCCCAGCCCGCGTATTCGAGGTCGCCCGTGTCCATGCCGAGCTCGAATACGCGGCGCTCTTTATCTATCGAGTCGCGGAGAGGGGTGACATGGGGGTCGACCATGGCTCCGAGGACGTGCAGCGTGCGCGGCATGATGGCGCGGTTGTCGACGGCGTCGAGAAGCTCCCGGGCGATGCCGCCGATCTGGTAGGCCACGTCGATGATGTTGCCGATCGCGAGGACGAGGGCGAAGACGGCGAACCCGTAAGGGGACTCGCGGCAGACGCCGTGGCGGAGGGTGCTCTGAACGATGGAGCAGGCGAGCATCGGGAGCAGCGTCGGGGCGGCGAGGTACGCCGATGCCATGATGTTGTTCTGGATGCGCTGGGCGACGATGGCGGTCGGGTCATCGGCGCGCCCTCGGGCGAGAATGCCGACGGCGCCCCCGGAACCCTGGACCATGCCCAGGGTCTCTCCCACGATGGCTTCGATGTCCGTCTGGGACGGCTCGAGTTGCAGTTCGACGCCGAGGTCGGCGAGCACGCCGAGGGCGAGACGAAGCGACTCGACGAGCTGCTGCTTGCTCGCCAGGGAGTTGATGCGGACCTCTTGGGCCGCGGCGCGGTCGAGGGGCGTGCGGGCATGGTCTAGGGCCGCCGTGAGCAGGGCCTCGGTGCTCTCGTCGTCGCCGCTGAGGTAGGCGGCTCGGGCGCCCTCGACGTGCATCGCGAGGGTCGCCTCGTAGTCCTCTTCGGACCAGGGGTCGGCTTCGAGCAGACCGACCGCCTGCCGATAGAACCGATGCGCCGCGTCGAAGGCCGCGGAAGCTGCGGCGCGGCGTGCCGCCTGCACGTTGAGGTCGCGGATGCGAGCCCGCTCCCGGGGGTCTTCGACGAGGGACGCCCCGTGATTCAGGTGGGCGATGACGTCGAAGGGGACCGGAGGGGCTGCTTGGGCTGCCTCGGCTGGGTCGGGTCCTTGGCTCCGGGCGAGCAGGTAGCGCCCGACCCGGAGGTGGGCGAGAGCGGCGTCCTCGTCGTCGACCAGGGCTCGGGCGGACTGGCGAATGCGGTCGTGCACGAAGGAGAGTTCGAAGTTTTCTCCATCCTTGGCCTTCTCGTCACTCGGGTCGCCGTACCAGAACGAATCGCTCAGGGGCTGAATGAGCCGGTCTTCCAGGGGCCCGCGGATTGCCTCGAGGGTCTCGTTGCGGCTCAGTTCGAGGGCACAGGAGAGGGTATTGAGGTCGAACCCGTCACCGGTACAAGCGGCCAGGCCGAGGGCGCGTTGCACGCTTCGGGGAGCCTCCCGCATGCGCCGGGACAGGAAATCGACCACGTTGTCGCTCACCGGGAGCGCTTCGATCGCCCGGAGGTCCCAGGTCCAAACTCTGTTGATCGTGTCGAAACGCAAGTGGCCTTCGGCGTGCAAAGACTCGATGAAACGCTTGAGGTACAAGGCGTTGCCGCGAGTCTTCGCGTGGCAGAGGTCGGCGAGGGCGTTGCAGTTGGCGGCGCCGGCCACCGTGTCCGACACCAACGCTCTGGCCTCGGCCCGACCGAGAGGGCCGAGTTCGATATGTTGCAGGCGCGCGTCGCTCCTGCGCATCTCTTCGATGGCAGAAGTCAGGGGGTGGGCGTGGTCGACCTCGTTGTCGCGGTAGGCACCGATGAAGAGCACGTGGCGCTGCTCGGGGTCGGTCGCGAGGCGGGTCACGAGCTCGATCGACGCGAGGTCAGCCCACTGCAAATCATCGAGGAAGATGACGAGGGGGTGGTCTGCCGATGCCAACGAGCGCACGAACCGTTCGATTACGGTTTGGAAGCGGTTTCGGGCTTCGGCGGGCATGAGGGCACAGGCAGCGGGCTGCGGCCCGAGAATGTGTTCGAGTTCGGGGATGACCTCCGTGAGCACGCCGGCGCCGGTCTCGCCGACGTGGTCGAGGATTCGATGTTTCCATCGTTCGAGGGCTTCAGCCTCTGCGGTGAGTATCGCGAGTACGCGAGAGCGCAGAGCCTCGAGGACCGACGCGTAGGGGGTGTCGCGGTCGAACTGATCGAGCTTGCCGCTCACAAAAGCCGCGGACAGGCCGGTCAGCGCTCGCAGCACTTCGTGCACGAAAGAGGTCTTGACGATCCCCGAATACCCGGCGACGAGCAGCACGCCGGCGGCCCCGGTGGCCGCCTGCTCGAAGGAACGCATGAGGGCGGCTATCTCCTCGGTCCGGCCGTAGAGCTTTTCGGGGATGCGCAGCCGTTCGTCGATGTCCTGGCCGCGAAGGTCGAAATGCTCGATCTCCCGGCCCCCTTGCAGCGCCTCGCGGCATCGCTGGAGGTCGTGGAGCAGCCCGGACGCGCTCTGGTAGCGGTCTTCGGCACGCT
>JAFDCW010000047.1 GCA_019312705.1 Deltaproteobacteria bacterium | reverse complement strand
TGCCGACGGCATTCGGCGCAATTCTCACCTGCCTGTCGAACATGGGACCGGCGCCCTTCCACCTCGAAGCGGACAATTTCGCAGCCTACGGGGGCTTCTCGAAGCTCTTCTCCATCTTCGCCATGCTGCTCGGGCGCCTCGAGTTCTTCACCCTGCTCTCCCTCCTCGTGCCGGAGTTCTGGAAACACTGATGTCCAAAGAGCCACAGCATCACGACACGGGGTACGGCCGGCAGGCGTTCATCGTCATGCTGCTCACCGGTGGGGTGATCCTCCTGCACCGCTTCGCGGTTCCGACCGGGGTGGATCCGACGCCGATGCTCGCCCTGGGATTCATGATCCTCGCGAGCTACACCATCGGCAACCTGGTCGGGGTGATTCAAGTCCCGCACATCACGGGATACCTGGCGGCGGGGCTGTTCTTCGGCCCATCGGCGGCACAATACATAGGACAGATCCTGCCGTTCCCTCCGTTCGAGGAGGGCATCCTCAATCGTGAAGTCCTCGAGTCCCTCCGGGTGTTCGACACCCTCGCGGTCGCGCTCATCGCCCTCACCGCCGGCGGCGAACTCAAGATCGAAGGCCTGCGCCGAGGCCTCAAGGTGATCCTCGGGGTGCTCACCGGCCAGCTGGCGACGATGTTCGTCTTCGTCGGGGGGCTGGTCTGGCTCATCAGCGGCCCCATTCCGGCGATCGCGGTCGCCGAACTCGCCGACGTGGGCACCCTCGGTGCGATCGGCCTCGGCCTGGTGGTCGCATCGATTTCCGTCGCGACCTCCCCCGCCGCGACCATCGCCGTGATCAACTCGACCGGCGCCGAGGGCCCGGTCGCGAGGACCGTGCTCTCGACCGTCGTGCTCAAGGACGTCCTGGTAGTGATCGCGTTCTCGGTGTCGAGCGCCCTCGCCGCGGGCTTCCTCGGCATGAGCAGCGACGACCAGCACCTGTCGACCTTCTTGATGGTGCACATCGTCGGTTCCCTGATCGTCGGTGTTGCGCTGGGCTTTCTCCTCGCCCTCTACCTGCGTTTCGTCGGCCGCGAAGTGCTGCTGATGATCGTCGGCGTGGTCTTCGCCGCCAGCCTGATGGCGACCAACTTGGACCTCGACCCGGTGCTGCTCTTCATGGCCGCGGGGTTCACGGTGAGCAACTTCAGCCGCGAGGGCGACACTCTCATCCAGAACGTCGAGCGCCTCTCGATGCCGGTCTACGTCGTATTCTTCACCATGGCCGGGGCCGGCCTGCACCTCGAGGCGATCGCCGAAGTGGGATTGGTTGCCGGCGCCTTGGTGCTCGCCCGGCTGCTCGCGCTCTACTTGGGCGTTGGCGCCGGGGCTCGCGTGGCGGGTGCCGACGCCGGGACCTCGCGCTTCGTGTGGCTCGGCTTCGCATCCCAGGCGGGAGTCGCGATCACCCTGGCCAAAACGATGGGTCAAGACTTCGGGGAAACGGGCGCTTACTTGGAGACGGTTCTCATCACCGGCGTTGCCCTCAACGAGCTCATGGGCCCGATCCTCCTGAAGGTCGGCCTCGGCCTCGCCGGGGAGATCCCGTCGCCAACCGGTGCGGACGCGGACGCCGCCGACAACGGCCTCGGACCGCCAAGTCATCACCCCCCGCCAATCCTCGAGGATTGGCCCGAGCCGGACGGTGAGGACCCCTGGGGATCGCCTCCCGGAACCGCTTCGCCTGCCCTCGACCGAGCCATCGCGGACGTGAGGGGCGACCTCCAGGAGCTGGTCGACGACGTGACCCGGGGGTTGCTCGAAGAATACCGCGAGGAAGCGAAGGTCTACCTGCGCGACCTGCGCCGTGAATTCCTCCGGCACCATCGAAGGCTCACGGTTCGACTCCGAGACGATGCTCAGCCGAGCATCGCGCTCTCCATGCATGCCGAGGAGTCCGAGCTCGCGGAACGGTGGCACGGGGTGATCCTCGGCCGCGGCGCACGCCTCGGGCAGCGCGATTGGACGCCGACCCGGATCGTGGACGCCATCGACGCCATCGCCGACAGCGCGCCCGAGCGCCTGAGCGCGCCCTACGAACCCGAGACGTTTCGGCGCCAAGATGGCCAATCCCTGTCCCAGGCTGTAGGTCGGGCGGCGCTCTCGATGCGCCGGCGCCTATCGAGCAAGACCCTGGTCCGAAGCGTCGAGCTCCGCGGCCTCGCGCGCTACCACCTCGCCGGCGTCGCGTCGACGAAGCTCGAGAGCTTCGCGGCTCTCCTCGTCTCCGCCGACGTGCACTTGGCGGCGAGAACGCGCAGCGTCTTCGAGAGCATCATCGCCGGCTACGACGCCATCGCAGACGGCGGCGAGGGCGACAACCTCGAGGAGGAGCTGCGGACGCTCCGAGTAGCCATCGACCGGGAGCTGGCCCTGGCCCTCGACGAGACCACGCGAATGGCGCAGGAGGGCGCGGTCCGCCTCTCGTCGGCCCTCGGTGGGCCTTTTCAGGATTTCGCGAGGGAAGCCAAAATCTTCGGCACCCCGGACCTGCCGACCTCCGCGCGGCGAACCAGCAAGGTCTTCCGCGAGAGGATCAAAGCCCTCGACACCCTCGAGGGTCGCCTCGAGGCCGTTCAGGGAACCCTCGAAGCGACCTATTCGCTGCTCGCCCTCGAGCTCGATCTGCTCGGCCTCGAGGCGCGCGTCAAAGACGCCCTCGACGAACATGTCCGTTCACTGACCCAGGACGTCCGAGGCCGGACCCACTTGCAGGCGGACCGACTGGAAACCGCCATCGAAGAGGCGCGAAATCACCTCGAAGCAGAGCTCGGCGCCGGAGAGGTCACCGGCGATGAGGTGGCCGCGACGATTCGCCAACTCACGGAGCCTCTCGAGAAGGTCGCCGCCGAGGCCGAGGCCAAAGCGGTCCAACTCCGGGAGCAGCTGAGCGAAGAGAACACCGTCGCCCCGCTCCTCGACGCGCTCCGGCGCGCGGCCCAGAGTCTCGGGGACCGATACAAGGTTCCCCGAGGGCGCCTCGCCCGAGGCGAGCATCGCCTGCCGCCGCCGGTCGCGGTGATCGAGGTTCCCTTTCGGGATCTGGTCATCGCTCATGTCGAGGCCCAGGTTGCCCCGGGGCTCATCGGCACGACTCGGGCGATGTCCGACGAGGTACAACCCTTGGTCGTCTCGTTCGGAGAAATCGCTCGCTTGATCGCCTTCAATGTGGAGCTCGCGAGCACCGAACTCGACGTGGTCGCGGACGAGGTCTTGCCCGAGGAAACCCGGAAGCTGCTCGGGGAGATATTCTTCGGCGCCCTCGACCGTGGCCAAGAGGTCATCCACTGTCACGCCGAGGCATCTCGGGGATGGGCAGACCGTCTGGGGATCGACCTCCGCGAAGCGGTTCTTGGTGGAATCGACGAGCTCCGGACGCAGCTCGTCGACGGAGACCTGACCCAGGACAGGGTCGACCTGCTGCGACGACGAGCGGCCGGTTTGCGCCTCATGGAACACGCCGAGGCCCTGCCATCGGTCTTCGTCCGCGCCAGGGCCCTCGCAAAACGCACGTTGGTCAACCTGATCGGAGGACCGAGGATCGAGGCGTGGCGCCGCTTCCTCGGCTTGCCCGGTGCCCGTCGCGCATGGAAGCCCGACCCCACCGTGTTCGCGCGGCGAGAACCGGTGGCGGAGGTCCCCCTCGTATACCGCCGACTCTTCGCCGCCAAGACGGTCGAGGCCGCCGACGTGCTCACCGGCCGCGATGCCGCGATCGATCGCGCCCGTCGGGTCCTCAGCGGCAAGACCCCCGGCCAGCTGCGCTCGGTCGCGCTCATCGGCCCCGACGGAGTCGGCAAGGGGGCCCTCGCCCGCGCGATCCTCAGGGCCCGAAACTTCCGCAACGTACGGCAGATCAACCTGGACGGCCCGACGACGGTAGAGGAAGTGAACCGATGGTTCGAAGAGAAGGTCAGCGGCCAACTCTTCGTGCTTTCAGGATTTCATTGGCTGGTCTCGATGGACGCCGGCGGTTTCGCACCGCTGTCGCGCTTCGTGCATGGGGTCATCTGCGACGGGGGCCGGAACTCGTGGCTGCTCTATGGCGACCGCCTAGTCTGGCAGGTAGCCTGTCAGGCGGCGCCGATCGCGGAAGCGTTCCCCGAAGTCGTCGACGTCGCTGAGTTGGCACCGGCTGAGCTCGAAGCCGCGGTCCTCGCGCGTCACGGACTGTCGGGCTACGGCCTCAACTTCGAACCGCGGGCGGACCGGACGCGCCTCGAAGAGATCTTCGCGCGCAGCGCGAGCCGGATCCGGAGGCCCTACGAAGCGTATTTCCGCGCCCTCCACGACGCGTCTGGCGGCCTGGTCCGAGATGCCCTGATGCTCTGGCTGACGTCGATCGACGAGGTCGACGAGGCCGCAGATTTCGTACGCGTCGGGGCCGTGCCGAAGTCACCCGAGGCGGCCGTTCGTGCGCTCCCGGAGGAGGTCCTGTTGAACCTCTACCAGGTCGCCCGACAGGGTTGGATGAACGCGACGGTCCAGTCTCACGTATATCGGGTCGATGTGCCCGCCGCCGAGGCGCGCCTCGCACGCCTCGCTCACATGGGCCTGCTCGAGGCCCGGGACAACGGCGCGTACCGGATCCCTGCTCACCTACGCGGGCCCGTCTACCGCGTGCTCAAGACCCGGGGGTGGGTGCAGTGATGGCACGTAGTCTCATGGCATCGGTCTGCCTACTGACGGCGTCCGTCGCGCTCTCGGCAGACGCACAAGACGTCTCCGGCGGCGACGAGCAGTGGAGTGAAATCGGGCAAGAGCCTGCGTTGGTCCAGGAAGGCCCCGGGGCATTGGCGGCGGCCCCCGGGTCTTTCACCCCGGACGCGCCACCGGCTGCGCTGGCGCCTGCCGACCCTCCGGAGCCGGACCTTTGGAGTTCCGCATTCCCGGTGCTCCCGGGGGAAGGCTGGACCGTGCTCGGCATGGTCAGCGTCCTGCTCGTCAGCTTGCTCCTGGTGGCCTTCGTCTCCCGCCTGCGGTTCGGTCTGCCGGTCCAGGGAGTGATCCCGAGCACTCTGGGCTTGGTGCACGTCGTCTTGCAACTCTTCGCGCTCCTGACCGCCGCCGGGATCGTGGCCCGACTCCTACCGCCTGCCCTCGAACCCGCTGTGCCGTGGGCCATCGTCGCGTTCGCCGTCGCGGTCGGCTGGTCGAGCCGTGACGTGCTACCGGACCTGATCGGCGCCGCGGTGATCTCCTTCGAACGGCGTATCCGCCCGGGCATCTGGATGTCGACCGGGGAACTCTCCGGCCTCGTCGAGCGGCGGGGCCTGCGCGCCGTCTGGCTCTGGGACGGCCACGGGAACCGGATCGCCATACCCAATCGCCAACTCCTGAACGCCCACGTGGCGGTGCAAGAAGCCGCCGGCCCGGTGCACGAGGTGGCCCTCCGGGTCGAAGACCTGGGGCCGACGAAGGAGGTGCGTCGGGCGTTGCTCGAGGCGACCCTCACGTCGCCGTGGGTTCGCCCCGACGCTGCGCCCGCAGTCCGACAGGACGGCGGCGATCCGACGTTGTGGCACGTCCGGGCCCACCTGCTCGAGATGCGCTTTGCGGGACGTTTCGAGGGTGACCTCCTCGAGCGCACGGAAGATGTGCTCGCCGTATCGAGGACGCGGGCGGCGGTTGAGGAGAATGAGGCGGCCGAGGCGGCCGCGCCTCCGGCGTCCACCGAGCCGGCGGCCTCCGCTCCTTCCAACCCAGCGGACGAAAGAGAGGGGTAGGCGCGACGTGCTCCTGATCGAAAGATGGCCCGGCCTCGCGGCGATCCCCCGGGTGCCCTTGGTGCAAGGGCCGACTCCGACGACCCACCTCGAGGGCGTTTCGGCGCGCGCAGGGGCCGCGGTCTATGCCAAGCGTGATGACGCGACGGCACCGCGATACGGAGGCAACAAGGTACGCAAGCTCGAGTGGCTGCTGGGCGAAGCCCGCGAGAGAGGGGCCCGCTCGATCGTGACCGTCGGAGGCTACGGCTCCCACCACTGCCTGGCGACGGCGATCTACGGGGCCGCGGAGGGCTTCGAGGTGCACCCGGTGCTCTTCCCGCAACCCTCGAGCCCCCATGTCAGCGAGGTGAAGAGGGCGATGATCGCCGCCGGCGCGAAGGTCACGACGGTCCGGTCAGCGGCCGCAGCGCCCTTCGCCGTCGCCAAGAAGGTCGCGCGCCTCAAGATGGGGGGTGCATCGCCCTACGTGATCGGACCCGGCGGCTCGACGCCCATCGGCACCCTGGGCTACGTCGCCGCGGGCGTCGAACTCGCCCGGCAGATCGACGAACGCGAGATTCCAGAGCCAGGGGCCGTCTTCGTCGCCGCGGGCAGCGGCGGTACCGCGTCTGGCCTCGCCATCGGTCTGGCGGCGGCCGGCTTCGTGATGCCCATCGTCGCCGTGCGGGTCACCGGCCCCCTCGCCATCAACGGCCCGGCCCTTTCGAGGCTGGTGAAGAGCACGGTGTCTCTCATCCGGTTCCACGACAACCGCTTCCCCATCGTCGCCAACGACGCCGCCCGGGCGATCGTGATCGACCGAAAGCACCGCGGCCCGGCCTACGGCGCGAGCACGGGGGCCGGTGAACACGCGACCTCTCTCGCCGGCGAGGACGACCTGCGCCTCGACCCCACGTACACGGCGAAGGCCCTCGCGGCGCTGCTCGATGCCGCACGGGACCGGACCTACGACGGCCCCCTGCTCTTCGTCTCGACCCTGAGTTCGGCCCCGCTTGGTCCCCTCCTGACGAACGCGCCAGTCTAGTGTGTGCAGTGCGGCCGAGGCGGCGAGTCAGTCGAGCCAGCTCCGGAGCTCCGCCCCGAGCATCCTGGGCGCGGTGCGGAGGTCGGCCAAGGTGCGGCTCCCGGTCAGTAGCATGACGGCGCGGAGCTGTTGCTCGACCCCGTCGAGGAACGCTTCGGCCCCCTCGGGGCCGCCCTCTTGCAGCGCCTTGTAGACGTTCCGGGCGATGCCCGCGGCGGTCGCCCCGAGGGCCACGGCGCGGGCGATGTCTACGCCGGTGCGAATGCCGCCGGTGGCGATGACGCTCATGCCCTCACGAACCGAGAGCGCCGTCGAGGCCGCGGTGGGTATGCCCCAGTCCCAGCGCAGTTCCCCGAGCTCGCGCTTCGCGCCCTCGGCCCGAAGGGTCTCGACCCCGACCCAGCTCGTCCCGCCGGCGCCAGACACGTCGACGGTGCGCACGCCGACAGCGTGCAGCTTGGCCGCGACCTCACCGCTGATCCCGTTGCCGGTCTCCTTGGCGACCACCGGCACCTGGAGCTCCTTCACGAGCCTCGCGTAGGTATCGACGCCGCCGCGGAAGTCGCGGTCGCCGCCAGGCTGAACGAGCTCCATGGCGGGGTTCATGTGCACACAGAGGGCATCGGCGCCGACGTCTTCGACCAGCTTCGCGATGACTTCGGTCGAGTAGTCCCGCGCCTGAACGACACCGACGTTGCCTAGGAGCAGAACGTTCGGGGCGTGCTCACGCACCTGATAGGTCCACGCCGTTGCCGGCTCCCGCTGCATCGCCCGCTGACTTCCGAGGCCAAAGCCGTAGCCGCGGCGTTCGGCGATCTTCGCGAGGGCATGATTTACCTCGCCGGCACGGTCGGTCCCGCCGGTCATGCCAGCGATGACGATCGGCGCCTTCAGGGTCTTGCCGAGGAGCTCGGTTGTCGTATCGAGCTCCTCGAGGGAAATGTCCGGAAGCGACTGATGCACCAGCCGAACCTCTTCGAGCAGCGTGGTCCGGTCACGGAACGCCACCTCGTCGGTCGCGCAGAGGTCGAGGTGATCGACCTTGCGCTGTTGAATCTCCGAACTCATGCGTACCTCTTCCGGGGTCCTCTTATCGAAAAAGACCCGCGAGCGCCACCAGCCCAACGCCGATAGCACGGCAACCAGGCGCGGGGCGCGCCGTCGACCGGACCGCAATAGTAGGGCGCGCCTCGATCCGGCGACGATCCTGCTCGCGAAGCCATTGACTCGCCAGGTCTGGACGACCATGTTCCGCCGTCGATGAGCCAGGCGGCATGGACGGAGGAGCTGCGGACGGTTCTCGTCGCGAACCTCGAGCGATTTCTCGCGACTAAGCGAGACGAAGCAGTTGCGCTCTCGCCGCGATCGGTGGGCCTCGTCGACCAGGTTAGCTCCCTGACCTTGCGCGGTGGCAAGCGGCTCCGGCCCGTCGTGCTCACGGCAACGTACCGTACAGTGAGTGGCGACGGGGACTTCGGGCCGGTCCTGCACGCGGGGGCTGCGATGGAGTTGCTCCAGACCTACCTGCTCATCCACGACGATTGGATGGACGGGGACGAAGAGCGCCGCGGAGGACCGAGCGTCTTTGCGGCCCTTCGTGACCAGCACGGCGACGCCCGCCTCGGCGCATCCCTCGCCGTCCTCGCCGGTGACCTCGCCTCGGCCTACGCATCCGAACTCATCACCATGGCCCCCTTTCCGGCCCCCCGACGAGACGCCGGCCTCGCTGCGTTCTGGCGACTGCAACGGGAGGCTTTCTTCGGCCAACAGCTGGACTTGGTCGAAGCCGCGGGCCGCCCAGGAGAGACCGCTCGAAGGAAGTCTCCCGAGGCTGCCCAAAGCGTGGAACGCATGTACGACCTCAAGACCGGCAGCTACACCGTGCGCGGCCCCGCGGTCCTCGGTGCGCTGCTCGGAGGCGCGAGCGACGACGCGGTCGAAGCGCTGACGCGATGGGCAAGTCCCGTCGGCATCGCTTTTCAGCTCCGGGACGAGCTCCTCGGCACCTTTGGCGACCCGCGGTCGACGGGAAAACCCACCGGGGGAGACCTCCGCCAGGGCAAGATCACGACCCTGGTCACGGCGGGCCGGAGGCTCTTGTCCGAGAGCGCCCTGCCGCGCCTCGAAGCCGTCCTCGGCAACGAAGAGGCGTCGAACGAAGAGGTGGCAGCGGTCACCGAACTCCTTCGCACCTCCGGGGCAAAGCGGGTGGTAGAAGAGCGCCTCGAAGGCCTGACGGCGGACGCTGCGGGGGCCCTCGGGGACCTGCCCTACGACACGACGGAACTGCAAATGCTCACCCCGATGCTCATCCAGCGAGACCATTGAGCCCATGGCGTTTGGCCGCGGAAAAGTAATTCTCCTCGGAGAGCACGGCGTCGTCTACGGGCACCCCGCCCTCGCCGCCGGTATCGAGCGCGGCGTGCACGCCACGGCAACGGAGGCCGCGGCGGCTCAGCTTTCGATCCCCGTGTGGGACATCGAGGTCACGCCCTCGTGCGAAGCCGGGGAGAACCTCGGTCGCGCCTTCGACGCGCTCGTCAATGTCTACGATACGCCGCCCCGCCTCGCCGTGCGCGCCGAGGTCGCCTTGCCCGCCGGCGCGGGCCTCGGCTGTTCGGCCGCCCTCGGGGTAGCCATCCTGGGCGCCATGGACGAGGCCCTCGGCGTCGAGCGCAGCGCCGAAGAGCGCGCCGATGTTTCCCTGGCCTGGGAGCGGGTATTCCATGGCAACCCGTCGGGGGTCGACAGCGCAATGGCCAGCACGGGAGGCGTCGCCGTCTTTCAGAAGGGCAAGGACCTCGAACCCATCCTGCCGCGAAACCCGCTGACGCTCATCATCGCCAATACCGGAGATTCGGCGAGCACCAAGACGATGGTCGACTCCGTAGCGCGCGAGCGCGAGCGCAATCGCGAACGGGTCGACGGCGTCTTCGATGCGATCGCCGCGGTGGTACGAAACGGCGCCCTCGCGGTCAGCGCCGGTGATTGGAACGCCTTGGGACAGCTGATGGACTTGAACCAGGGCTTGCTCGCCTCGCTCCTGCTCTCAACCGAGAAGCTCGACGATCTCTGTCACCTGGCACGAGAAGCGGGTGCCTTCGGGGCGAAACTGACGGGGTCCGGCGGCGGCGGCTGCATGGTCGCCCTCGCGGCAGACCGAACGAGCGCCGAGACGATTCTCCACGCCATCGAAGGCATCGCCGAAGAGGCGTTCATCGCGGAGGTTGGAACATGAGAGCGCACGCGCGAGCGCAGGCGAACATCGCCTTCGCCAAATACTGGGGCAAGGTCGACCTGGACCTGAACCTGCCCGCGGTCCCGAGCTTGTCGATGACCCTCGACTCCCTGGTGACCGACACCGAGGTGCGCTTCGACCCGCGCCTCGACCACGATGCAATCATGCTCGACGGCAAGCGCGCGCGAGTCGCGGAGTGCACACGCATCATCGAGCTCCTCGACCGGGTCCGAGCGATGGCGGAAATTGGCAACCTCTACGCCCACGTGCGCTCCGAGAACCACTTCCCGACCGCGGCCGGACTGGCTTCGAGCGCCTCCGGCTTCGCCGCCCTGGCCGGGGCCGCGACCGCCGCGGCGGGAATGCGCTGGGACCCGAAGCAGGTGAGCCGCATCGCCCGGCGATCGAGCGCGTCGGCGGCGCGTTCGGTGTGGGGCGGATTTGTCGAGCTCGGTGCGGGCAAGAAGGGCGATGACCGCCTCGCTGGGAGGCCCGTGAAGGGCGCCGAGCACTGGGACGTGCGCCTCATCGTGGCGCTGACCGCCAAGGGCGCCAAGAAGGTCGGCTCGACGGTCGGCATGGAGCGTTCTCGCCGCACATCGCCGCTCTACGGGGCCTGGGTCGAAGAGGCGCCGAAGCTCGCCCGCCGGGTGAAGAAGGGGCTCAACGCCAAAGACCTGTCCGTCCTCGGGCCCGCGATGGAGCAATCGACGATGGCCTTCCATGCGTGCGCGATGTCGTCGAACCCGGGCATCATGTACTGGCAGCCGGGGACCCTCGCCGCCCTCGCGACGGTGCGGCGCCTCCGGGACAAGGGCACCGAAGTTTACGCGACGATGGACGCGGGCCCCCACGTGAAGGCGCTCTGCCACGCCCGAGACGCCCGCAAAGTGCAGGGCGCCCTCCGGCGCACCGACGGTGTGCTCGGCACCCTCATGTCCCGCCCCGGCAAAGACCTCGAGGTCACGCGGTGATTCACGTCTCGGCGCCAGGCAAGCTCATGGTCGCCGGCGAGTACGCCGTGCTGCATGGCCACGCGGCGTTGGTGGCGGCGGTCGATCGCCGAGCCCGGTTGACCCTCGGCACCGTCGAGGGCCAGAGCGCCGCATCGGCGCGCGACGCGAAGCCGGCTCCCCCGGCGCACCCTCTTCCCGCCGAGGCCATCGCCGCGCGGGAAATCGCTCAGGCGCGCCTCGGTCCGGTACCCGGGACGATGACCCTCGACGTCAGCCGCCTCCGGAGCGATGGGCAGGCCCAGAAGCTCGGCCTCGGGTCGTCGGCCGCCGCGGCGGCCGCGGCGGCTGCGGCCGTCTTCGTCGCCCACGGCCGCGACCTCACCGACCCCGTCGTCCGGGCAGAGGTCCTCGAGGACGCCATGGCGGGACACCGCCGCATCGCTCCAAACGGGAGCGGAGCCGATGTCGCCGCCGCGACGCTGGGAGGGATCGTGCGTTTCCGAAGACCCGACGGGGCCTCTGGTGATGCCTTCGAGGCGACCCCGGCGTCACTGCCGGCGAGGGTCGAGATGAGGGTCGTTTGGACCGGGCGATCTCGTCGCCCGGGTCGACGCCTGGGCCACCGGCGACACGAAGGGTCACGACGAGGTGATCGCCCGGATCGGCGCCGCCGCCGTGATGCTCGCCGGGGCAACGGACGCACAGACCCTCATCGCCGCCGCCGAGGCCCACGGAGAGGCCATGGCGGAGCTCGGCGATCGCGCCGGTGCCCCGATCGTCGAGGAGCGCTTGAGAAAGGTGATGCTCGCCGCGAAGGCCGCCGGGGGTGCCGCGAAACCCTCCGGGGCCGGGGGCGGCGACGTCGCCATCGCTTTTTTTGCGTGCAAGGATCGCGCCCGGCGCTTCGAGACGGCGTGTATCGAGGCGGGCTTCACCCCGCTGCCGCTCGGCCTCGGCGAAGGCGGCGTGGCCGTCGACTGAGGCGCTGCCCCG
>JAFDCW010000565.1 GCA_019312705.1 Deltaproteobacteria bacterium | reverse complement strand
AGGGCTCGTTCCTGACGGCCCTCGATAGGTCTGCGGGAACGATCTTGTGGCAGACCCAGATTGGCCCGCATCGCGAATCTTGCGCGCTCGGTTTTCCTGGGAACGTCACGCAGAGCGACGACCACGGAAGGTCGTGAGCCGAGCATTCCGTTCGATGTATGCTCCTCGCCGTGAGCAATCCCGTTTCTAGTCCCTTCCTCGTTCCTTTTGATGGCTCTTTCCGTGTTGCCGGGGCGCCGACGGCGCCGGCGGATGACGGGGGAGCTAAGAAGGAGCGTAAGGAGCGCAAGAAGCAGTACAAGGACGCACTCGAAGAGACGATCGAAGAGATTCGCGAGCTCCAGCGGACGATGTACGCGGCCGACTCGCACTCGGTGCTGTTGGTCTTTCAGGCCATGGACGCCGCGGGCAAGGACGGGACGATCCGTGCAGTGATGAACGGGGTCAATCCTGCGGGGTGTCAGGTCTCGTCGTTCAAGAAGCCGAGCTCCGAGGAGCTCGATCACGACTTTCTCTGGCGCGTATCGAAGCGCCTTCCCGAGCGTGGTCGCATCGGCATCTTCAACCGCTCCCACTACGAAGACGTGCTCGTGGTCCGGGTGCACCCCGAGTACCTCGGCGGTCAGCGCATCCCGGGCACAGAAGACATGGAAGCCGGCGCCCTCGACGCCTTTTTTGCCCAACGCTACGAGTCGATACGCAACTACGAGCAGCACCTCGCACGGAACGGCACGGTCGTCGTGAAGTTCTGGCTCAACGTCAGCCGCGACGAGCAGCGCGACCGGTTCCTCACGCGCATCGACGAGCCTGCGTCGAACTGGAAGTTCAACCCCGGTGACGTCGCCGAGCGCAAGTGCTGGGACGCCTATATGTCGGCCTACGAGAGCGCTCTCAACCAGACCAGCCGACCCTGCGCGCCGTGGTACGCGGTGCCCGCCGACGACAAGCCGTACATGCGCAGTGTCGTGGCCGATATCTTCAAGCGCACCCTCGAGGGCCTAGGTTCGGCCTATCCCACCCTGAGCGAAGGCGATCGCGAGGAAATGCTGGCGCACCGGGCGGAGCTCGCCGAGAGCTGAGGTGGATAGGCGCCGGGGGCGCCGCTACTGCTCTGGGGCGGCCCACGGCGGTGCGAGAATCTCTTCTGCAACCCGCCGATAGGGGCTGCGCGGGTAGTTGGCGATGAATCGCTGTGCCCGTGTTCGGCGGGCTTCGTGCTCGCCGAGGGCGTCGAGGGCTTCGAGGGCGAGGAGCTCGCGCTCGCCGACGAGCTGCCCAGCGGGGAAGCGGCGCTCGTGCGCGGAGAGCTTCCGCAGTGCGGCCCGCGGGGTGGTTCGCAACAAACTCCTCGCTTCATCGATGAGCTCGGTTTCGGTTGGGGGAGGCGCGGGCGGCGGCGGCCCGGCCGCGGGGTTCGCGGGTGATGGCGGCTCCGGGTCGACGGCCGCGGGTTCGGGGATCGGCGAGCTCTCATCCTCCGGGAGCTCTTCGGGGTTCTCTTCGAGATTCTCTTGGGGGCCCGATGGGGCGGCGACCGGGAGCAGGTCCTGGTGCTCCTCTGTGAGTTCAGCAATCTCCATGACCGCTTCAGCTGAGCCCAGGGATGACGTTGCCTCGGGCTCATCTGCTGATGTCATGTAAGCCGCCACCCCCGCTGCGACGATGAGACCGACGCCGAGAATCGGCAAGAGGTTGGTGCTCAGAAGCTTGGACAGCAGCGAGGTGCCCGCGACGCCGCCGGCGCCGGCCGCGGCGAGGCTGTCGGTGAGACGCGAGCCGATCTCGGCCTTGAGGCCGGGGTCCAGCGTCGGCGGCGCGGGGGCGATGCCGAGGAGGTCGCGGAGAGCCTCCGAGGCCTGCGGATCTACGAGGGCGCGCGTGGGTTCGTCGATCATCGCGCTCCCTCCAGTCGTCGTTCTTTGGCCCGCGTCCGGGTGAGCGCGGCTTCGACCTTGGCCCGGGCGTTACGCACCCGGGTGTAAACCGTGCCCAGGGGCCAGCCGACGGTCTCGGCGATTTCGGGGCAAGGCAAACCCTCGACCTCGAACATGACAAACGCAACCCGGAGTTCGACGGGGAGCGTATCGAGGATGTCGGTGAGCAAGGCGCCGGCCTGCCGCGCGGACGCGCTCTGCTCGGGGTCGTGGGCAGAGCCCGTGCTCTGTTCGGGTGGCGCATCCATCAGATGCTCGCGTTTCCGAAAAGCCCGTCGCCGATAGCCTGCGGCCAGACGCATCGCGATAGCGAAGAGGAAGGACTTGGCGTTCGTCAACTCCGCCCCCTCCTCGACCTTTTCGTGGACCACGATGAAGACGTCGTGGGTGAGGTCGGGCAGGTCCGCGGTGCGAACCCCGAGGCGCGCGAGGGAGCGATACACGAACTCGGCGTGGGCTTCGTAGACCGCCTGAACCTGCCCGGCGGCCGGAGCGGGAGGGGGACGCACTTCACCATCGGTCGCGAGATCGGGGCCCACCCCCCTCATATGCTCCGAGCCAGGTGCGCCCATTTACCAAAAACTCAGAAAGCGACGCCGAGGCCGACGGCGGCGAGGAGGGATACGGGGCTCTCCGCGAAGAGGACGACGTCGTCGCGGGCGAAAGCGAGAGTGGTCAGGCTGATGAGGGAGGCGAGCTCGGCTGTGGCGACGAGGGGGCCGGCTATGCGGATTTCGGCGCCGATCACCGCGCCCACGGCGCCCCAGCCAAACTGGCCGGGGCTCGAGCTCATGACGTCGGTGGGGAGCACATAGACCTGGTACGCGCCCGCCGCGCCTCGGCCGCATACCCGAAGCTCGACGATGCGATGGGGCCACAAGGCGCCGCAGACCTCGAGCCAGCCCGCCGTGAGCGAGAGCCCGAGGGCGTTGGCGTCGCGGGAGCCAAAATAGAAACCGCCGACGCCCCAGGTCAGGTAGTCGGACAAGAGTCGCCCGCGCACGGCGAGGGCCAAACCGGGGACTGGGCTCGCGGGGACCATGCCCGCGCCAAAGACGGCCTCGACCGCGGCCGTGAGGTTTGGTGGTGCGTTTGATGGGTCCGAATCCACCGGAGGGTCGCGGTCGGCCGGGCCATCGCCCCCCTCGGGCTCCTGCGCATGCGACGCCCCTCCGAGGGCGGGCACGCGTTCGTCGTCCTGATGGTCTGCGGGGTCGGCTGAGGTTCGCTCGGGCGGGACGTCGAGGACGACGAGATCGGCGGTCGCATCGAGGCCCGCCCGGGGATCGATCGCGATAGCGACGGCGAGCACGACGGCTCGCGCCAACGCCTCACACTCCTCTGCGCTGCTCGTGATGTCGCGGGTGCCGATGTCTTCTCCATCGCGGTCGCGGAGAAAGAGCACCGCAGACCAGCCCGGGTCGAGGTGGGTGACGACGCCCTCGATGCGCAGGGCGGGGTCGGTGCCGAAGGGGTCGTGCCGAAGGACCCCGGTCACCGCACTTCGCATCGTATCGGACGACGGACACGACTCGGCTCCAGCCATACGCACCCAGGCGAGATCGACGGATCGGCGCGGCTCGCTGCGCTGAATTTCCCCGCCCCCGACGCCCGAATCACCCGTCGCCAATTGAGCCGCAGCAACCGTCGCGCTGGCCAAAACCCAGAAGAGCGAAACGAGCACCAGCGAGCAGAGCCTGACCGCTTGGTCTGCCCCCGCCGCCGCCTCGAAAATGCCACCCCGCCATTTTCTCGAATGGGACATCATGCGTCGGCGCATCTGTATCACCGTGGAGGGGAACTGTGAACGGTACGCAAGCCTCACGCTCCACCGCATGGTCAACGCCAGAGGGAGAACGTTGTGAATAGGACTCAATGCATTGCGATGGTTCTGGGCTGCGTCGGTGTGGCGTTGGGTGGGTGCTCTGATAGGCCCGTGTGCATTGCCGACTGCGACGCCGGCGCGACCGATGGCGGCGCCGATGCCGCAATGGATGCCGCGGACAGCGCGGTTGATTCGGC
>JAFDCW010000564.1 GCA_019312705.1 Deltaproteobacteria bacterium | reverse complement strand
GACGCGGCAGCTGGTGAGGACGGGCGCGACCACGCGGACCGACCGGCAGGGGGGGCGAGGGGCCGGAGCTGCGTCGACGGCTCCAACTACGGGGGCGCCGGCGGCGACGGCGGTGGCAGCCCTCTCGATGGCGCAAATGGCGCGAGCAACGGTCGCGCGAACTCGAACGGCGGCGGCGGCGGCGGCGGTGCGGGGTGTATCTTGATCCGCAACGCCACGGCCTCGCTGCCGGCCGGCCTCGCCGCGACGAGCCCGACGGCGAGCCCAGGTCTCCGGGCGGCAATGATCACCGTCGAATAGCCGCGATGGGCTAGCCGGACCCCGAACCGTGCTGGAAGATACGAGCCAAGCGGCAATCCGGGGGTACTCTTCACACCAGAGGTGTGCGTGCCCGACGAGTCTGTTCCGTCCAAGGTGATTCTGTACTGCGGTCGCGATTGCGACTCCTTCGAGAGGCTGGTCCGGCGAATGGCTGGCGACGCGCCGGTGACGGCCGAGCGCCGGGGTCTCACCTTCACGCACCCTCGGGCCCGGCTGCACTACCGGCCGGCGTTCACGGTGGGCGCGGCGCTCTCGGTGCTCGAGTCCGAGTACGTGAACCTGGTGCTCATCGACCTGCGAAGCGACGCCGACGAGCGCATCCTCGAAAAGCGCATGCAGCATGCTCGCCGCCTGCTCGCGGAGCTCGACGACGTCGAAGACCCGGAAACCCGCTACGGCTTTCACCGCATCTTGGTGCTGGTGTCATCGGCGGACGGCCCGCGGGTGGACCGTCTTCTGGTGGACCTCGGCGGTTTTGGCATTCGCCACGTCTGCAAGGAGCGGCCCGAGGGCATCGAGCCGGCGTTCGGGAATTGCGTGGTCGACGACGCCCTGAAGCTGATGCTGGACCGGGAGCCGAAGAAGGTCGCGCTCTGTGCGGCCGGGGGAGGCACCACCGCCATCTTCTTCGAACTCGGCGCGCTCAAGTGCCTCGACGATTGCCTCTTGGCCGCCGACGGGACCCGGGGTGCGATCAACGACTTCGATATGTACTTCGGTATCAGCGCCGGGGCCGTCGTCACCAGCTTGCTCGCCAATGGGTATTCGGCCGAAGAATTCATGGCCGGACTGGCGGGGGCCGAGGGTGGCCGGGTCCCGCCCCTGGACCTCAGCCTCGTGCGCCTCGGGCATCTCAACGTCGCCGGCCTCGCCCGGCGCGTCGCCGGCCTCGGGGGGAAATCGGCCGCGGCCATCTTCGATGCGATTCGAGGCCGGGGCATGCCGACCGTCGACGGTATGTTCCTCGAGGTCACGGCGGCCGTCGGCGCGCCTTTTCGGTCGGACCGCTTCGAGGAGGTGGTGCGGGGCATCCTCACCTCGAACGGGGCGACCAACGATTTTCGCGCACTCCGGCGGGAGCTCTACATCGGCGCATCCAACCAGGACAGCCGCCGCCACATGCTCTTCGGCGAGCAGGCGCCGGCGACGCCGATCAGCCTCGCCGTGCAAGCCTCGCTCAGCATCAACCCCGCGTTCTCGGCGGTGGAAATCGACGGTGCCTGGTACGAGGATGGCGCAGTCACCCGCACTTCCAACTTCGTCGAGGCCATCAAACGCGGGGCGAACCTCGTCTTTGTCCTCGACCCGTTTGTCCCCTACGTATCCAGCGAACCGGGCTTTTCCAATCGCCGCGGCATGCTCTTCAACATCGACCAGGACGTGAGGTCCCTGTCGTTCACCCGCTTCGAAAACGCTCGCGATTGGGCGTTGCGCCGACACCCCGAGGTGAGCGCCTACACCTTCCTGCCCAACAACCGGCTTCGCAAGTTGCTCTCCACCAACCCCATGGACCACCGCCCCTACATGGAGATCTTCAGCGCCTCGTACATAGGCACCCTCAACCGCATCAAGATGATCCAGCACCGCCTCGCCGGTGATGTGGCCGTGCACGGCCTGACCCTCGATCTCGAGGCCGCTGACGCCATCGCGGATCGCCTCGAGGCCACGAGCGATCCGAAGTTCGAAGACTTCTTCGTCGATGGCCGGGTCGAGATCCGTCGGCCGAGGCTGTCCCTCCAGAGCTAGCCCCGCGCCAGGTTCGCCAGGTGCGGCAGCTCGAGGACCTCGAAGGATTGGGCCACCTCGTCGATGGCTTCGCCGCGCTGGTCGATATGCCCGGCGAGGATGGGGCCATAGAGACCCGAGGCGGCGGCCAGGTAGCTGATGCTTTCGGGGGTGAGCCCCATCAGGCGGGTCGCGGTTGCGTCCACGGCGACCGGGTTCCTGCCGATGAGGACCGCGCCCAGGTCCTTGGGGGCGCCCATGATCGGCCCGTCCCCCTCCATGGCCACCACGCCGTCGACGATGGCCAGGGAGGCGCCGACGGTCGCGTGGATGTCGAGGATCGAGTTGGCGATGCCCTTCTGGTGCAGGGGGTTCTTGGGCCAGCCGTAGATGATACCGGGCATCACGCCGAAGAGGTTCTTCATCGCGCAGGTCACGCCGGCCCAGTGGTGCGTCTTGACCTTCGGCATGGAGACCACCAGGTCGGCGTCGATGATGGTCCGGGGCAGCCAGAGGGTTCGGAAGTCCGTGTGCTCTCCAGCGTTGGGCACTTCGACTGGGTCGTCGTGATTCAGGTCGACGAAGTCGAGGCGGGCCTCGCGAAGAGCCGTGCCCATTCCGGACTCATCGAGGACCAGGCGCGAGTCCCGGCGGTGGCCTTGTCCCTCGCCGACGCGCACGTCGGCGGCGCCGAGGGAGCGAAAGACCTCGGCCGCGGCAACCACCAGCGACGGATGGGTATTGATGTGGGGGTGGTCCCGCGAGGTCTCGACCAAGTTCGGTTTGAGCAGTACGCGCATGCCCCGAACCTCGCGCTCGGCGACGCCGACCTCGGCGAGACCGCGCCGGATCAAGTCCCGGGCGTCCGTCTCGTAGTCGACGAGGCGCCCGACGAAGGTCGCCGCGCGCAGCCCGGCTTCGGGGGCTTCGGAGTCGTCGAGCAGCGCCGCGGCCCCAATGCCCACGGCGGCCGTGGCCCCCCCCAATTGCAGTAGCTTGCGCCGGGAGAGCTTGGGCTTCTGGGTGTCCCTGCTCACCAGGGCCGCCTGTTGACTGGTCTCCCGGTCCCGTCGTCGCCGTCAGGTATCGGCGCCGCCTCTCGCATCGGAGAACTGAGCACCCCGGGAACCATCGCGAGCAATCGAAGCGCGTCGTGCAACGGGTCGGCCTCGATGTCTGCTTCGACCGAAGCGGTGAGCCAGTCGTTCGTGCTCGCCGGATACCGGCCCCACCGTCCGAGCCCGATGAGGCCCCAGCCGAGGGATAGGGGCGCGCGGGCATCTTCGAGGGCGCTCACGAGCCAGTCCTGGGAACGTTGAACGGCGGCCATTCCTTCGGGAGTCACTTCGGGGTGGCCGGCGAGGGCGGCGAGGGCGACCCCGGTCGTCGCCGGGAAGGGGCGCAGCATGTTGTCGAGGACGCGGGTATTGCCGTAGTTCCAGCCGCCGTCGGGCACGCACCGGTCGAGCAGCAGTCGGACCGCTTCGCCTGTACGCTCGCGTGGCTCGTCGGCGCGAAGGGCGAGCAACGCGTGGCTCGTCGGCTCGACCCAGGAGTGCGTCTCGTCGGTCCAGGACCAGCCGACGAGGGTCGGGTCGTGGCCGACCATCTCGTCGTGTTCGAACGCCAACCCGTGCGTTTGGCGCAGCCACTCGCGGGCGCGGTCGGCGTTTGCCTGATAGGCGTCGTCGCTCTCCCAGGCGAGGGCGGCGAGGGCGGTTGGCCAGCATGGCCCTTCGAGTTGGTCGAGGACCGGCACGCCTCCGTCGGGCCGCTGCTGGCCCGCGAGCCACTGCCGTGGCGCCGCCGCATCTTCCAACTGCCCGCGGGCGGCGAAGGCCACGGCGGCGAGGGCTGTCGGCTCTGCCGCTCCCCGCGAGCGGTAGTTCAGGCCCTCCCGTAGCCGCCGGAGCAGCGTCTCTTGCCAGGCCATTGAGCTCAGCAGCCCGCGGCCGCCGTGCAGATACCGGTGGCGCCGAGGATGCCGGCCCTGCCTGCGGTGCCAACGTTCCCGTCGCGTTCCGCGATCGGGGCGGTGGGGGCCGAGGGGCCGCCGTTGCCCCCGGTGCCCGCGCTGCCGCCGGTAACGCCGCAGTCGTTTACGATGGTCGAGCCCTGGCTGAAGATGCCGAAGGATGGTCCGCCGGGACCGCCGCCGCCGCCGCCCCCGTGGCCGCCATGACCGCCGGTGCCGCCGGTGCCGCCCCGCTGAGACCCGCCGGCGCCGCCG
>JAFDCW010000563.1:4376-4728 GCA_019312705.1 Deltaproteobacteria bacterium | reverse complement strand
ACTGGCATCGCGAGTTCTCTATCTCTTTAGGCCAGCCCTCTTGGGGCCACGGCCGCTTGGGTCAATACCCGGACTTGCCTGTGCCACCGGTGACGATGGCGATGCTGGCGCTGGCTCCGAGGCGGTTGGCCCCGGCCTTGATCATCGCCTCGGCACCGCCCGCGTCGCGGACCCCCCCGGAAGCTTTGACCCCAATTTCAGGCCCGACGATGGAGCGCATCATGGCCACGTCTTCGAGGGTAGCCCCGCCGCCGCCAAAGCCCGTCGACGTCTTGACGAAGGCCGCACCAGCGGCCTTCGAGAGCGCGCAGACCATGACCTTTTCGTCCCGGGTGAGCTTCGAGGTCTCGAG